>NZ_JBACFR010000313.1:0-6079 GCF_056262345.1 Homoserinimonas sp. | reverse complement strand
GCGGCAGATCTGCCGATCGAAAAGGTCACGGTTCGTGACCGCGAGGAGGGCAACTGAGATGGCGCTGACACGAGACCAGATGGCGTACCGGGCGGCCCAGGAGCTGGCCGACGGCTCATATGTGAACCTCGGCATTGGCCTGCCGACTCTCATCCCCAACCACATCCCCGCCGACAAGACCATCGTTCTGCACTCTGAGAACGGCATCCTCGGAGTCGGCCCCTACCCGTGGCGCGGAGAGGAGGACCCCAAGCTCATCAACGCGGGCAAAGAAACCGTCACGGTGCTGCCGGGTGCCTCGTACTTTGATTCGGCCCAGAGCTTCGCGATGATCCGCGGTGGCCGCATCCAGGCCGCTGTGCTCGGTGCGATGCAGGTCTCCGTCAAGGGCGACATCGCGAACTGGGCTGTGCCGGGCAAGATGGTCAAGGGCATGGGCGGCGCGATGGATCTCGTCAACGGCGCCGACCGCGTGATCGTGCTCATGGAGCATGTGGCCAAGGACGGCACGGCCAAGATCGTGCAGGAGTGCACGCTGCCGCTCACCGGCCGCGGGGCGATCGATCGCATCATCACCGATCTCGCGGTGATCGATGTGACCGACGACGGCCTCGTTCTGCGCGAGCTCGCTCCGGGGGTCAGTGTCGACGACGTCATTGCGGCGACGGATGCTCCGCTGGCGGTTCCGACCGCTCCCGAGACGATGCAGGTGGCCGATCGGCGCGCATAACCAGCCGCGCTAATATGATGATGATTCCCCAGCGACCGGAGCTTCAATGACGAAAACCGTTACGACGACGACCGAATCCGACCTGCTTGCGCGCGTGCCCGACGGCCTGTTTATCGCCGGGGAGTGGCGCGCCGCCTCGGACGGCGGCACCCTCGACGTGAAGGATCCCGCCACTGGCACGGTTATCCGCACGATTGCGAGCGCTACTCCGGATGACGCGCGGGCGGCGATGAATGCCGCCGCCGAGGCACAGGCGGAGTGGGCGGCCACGGCCCCTCGTGTGCGGGGGGAGATCCTGCGCAAGGCATTCGATCTCATGATCGAGCGCCGGGACGACTTTGCCCTGCTGATGACTCTCGAGATGGGCAAGCCCCTCGCCGAGGCGCAGGGCGAGGTCACCTATGGCGCCGAGTTCCTCCGCTGGTTCAGCGAAGAAGCGGTGCGCATCAGCGGCCGGTTCGCCACGAACCCCGAGGGCACGGGTCGAATGATCGTCTCGCAGCGCCCCGTCGGACCCTGTTACCTGATCACCCCGTGGAACTTTCCTCTGGCGATGGCTACTCGCAAGATCGGGCCAGCGCTCGCCGCAGGCTGCACCGTGATCGTCAAGCCCGCACAACTGACTCCGCTCACGACCTTGATGTTCGTCAAGCTGCTCGAAGAGGTGGGGCTGCCCAAGGGCGTCGTCAATGTTGTGACAACGGCATCGTCGGGTGCAGTGTCGGAGCCGATCATCACCGATCCGCGCCTGCGCAAACTGTCGTTTACGGGCTCGACCCCCGTGGGTGTCTCGCTGCTCAAGCAGGCTGCTGATGGGGTGCTTCGCACCTCGATGGAGCTGGGTGGCAACGCGCCGTTCATCGTGTTTGAGGATGCGGATCTCGACAAGGCGGTCGAGGGTGCGATGGTCGCCAAGTTCCGCAACATTGGGCAGGCCTGCACTGCGGCGAACCGCTTTATCGTGCACGAGTCGATCGCCGAGGAGTTCGCCGACCGCGTCGCCGAGCGAGTGCGTGGGCTCCGCATCGGCCGCGGCACAGAAGAGGGCGTGACGATTGGCCCCCTCATCGACGAGAAGGCCGTCGCCAAGACCGCAGCCCTGGTTGCGGATGCGGTGGAGCGCGGTGCCACTGTTCGTGCGGGAGGCAACGCGATCGAGGGTGAGGGAACATTCTTCGAGCCGACCGTCGTGAGCGATGTCGCCGCTGGCAGCGACATTCTGCGCGAGGAGATTTTTGGCCCGGTGCTCGCCATCTCGACGTTCACGGACGAAGACGAGGCTGTGCGCATGGCTAACGACACCGAATACGGCCTGGTCGGCTATGTCTTCACCCGCGATCTAGCGCGCGGTCAGCGCCTGATCGATTCTCTCGACACGGGAATGATGGGCCTCAACGTTGGAGTGCTCTCCAACGCTGCCGCCCCGTTCGGTGGCGTCAAGCAGTCGGGGCTCGGCCGTGAGGGCGGGCTTGAGGGAATCCACGAGTACCTGACCCCCAAGTACACGCTGACACCGGATCCCTTCGCATAGTCGGGACAGAAACGACAGAGGCCCGGTGCCGCGCTTCGCAGCGCGGCACTGGGCCTGTTTCGTGTGTGCGGGAGCTACCCGTTTCGGAGGTGGCGAGAGATCACGAGACGCTGAATCTGGTTGGTGCCCTCGAAGATCTGCATGACTTTGGCCTCTCGCATGTAGCGCTCGGCCGGAAAATCGCGGGTGTATCCAGCTCCGCCGAGCACCTGCACGGCGTCAACGGCAACCTTCATGGCGTTGTCGGTGGCGAGAAGCTTGGCGATCGACGCTTCGTGGGTGAATGGGCGGCCTCGGTCTTTGAGCCGCGCCGCTGCGAGGTACAGCGCCCGGGCTGAGCTGACCGCGACATCCATATCGGCCAACAGAAACGCGAGACCGTCGTGTTCGATGATCGGTTTGCCGAACGTCTCGCGGGTGCGCGCATAGTCGACCGAAAGATCGAGGGCGGCTTGCGCGAGCCCGGTGGCGACCGCGGCAATGCCGAGGCGGCCGGAATCGAGGGCGGCAAAGGCGATGGGAAGCCCCTGGCCTTCGTAGCCGATGCGGCGCTCCGCCGGCACCCGGACGTGGTCGAAGTTGATGGTCGCCGTCGTGGATCCGGTGAGGCCCATCTTTTGCTCAGGGGATGCTGCGCTCAGCCCCGGGGTGTCGGCGGGCACCAGAAAGCACGAGATGCCGCGACCGCCGTCGTCGGAGGTTCGCGCCATCACGGTGTAAAAGTCGGCGTGGCCTCCGTGGGTGGTCCAGGCCTTCGCGCCATTGATTACGTAGTCGTCGCCGTCGCGCACGGCTTTGGTGCGCATCGCGGCGGGGTCGGAGCCGGCGTGCGGTTCGCTCAGGCAGTATGCGCCGAGCAGTTCTCCCGAGAGGAGCTCGGGAAGCCACCGCGCCTTTTGCTCGTCCGTGCCGAAGTTGGCGAGCGGAAAGCAGGAGAGGGCGTGCACGCTGACGCCCACGCCGATGCTCGCCCAGGCTGCCCCAATCTGCTCGAACACCTGGAGGTAGGTTTCGGCGGGTTGGGCGCCGCCCCCGTAGGCCTCGTCGTAGGGCAGGCTCAAAAGTCCCGCGCGCCCGAGCGTCGTGAAGACGTCGCGAGCGAAGGTTTCGTCGCGCTCGGCCGCTGCCGCGCGAGGGATTAGCTCACGCTTGGCGATCGAGTCGGTGAGTTCGAAGAGTGCTTCGGCCTCGTCGTCGAGGCTGATCCGTGTCACTGGCATAAGAAGACTCGCTGTCTAGTTAATAATCCAAAACTATTGGTTGATGCGGTACCTGAATCAGTTATCTGGTACTGTGCGAGTATGTCACAGGTCACCTCTCCGCAGGGAGTGATGCGCAACGCTGAAACTCTCGATGCGCTCATCGAGGTTTTTACGGACCGCGGCTTTGTCGATCTCAGCGTCGAAGACATGGCGAGGCTTTCCCGCCGCTCGAAGTCGACCCTCTACGGCGTAGCGTCCAGCAAAGAGGGCATCATCACGGCGACCATCCGTGAGTTCTTTCGCCGGGCAACCGAGCGAGTCGAGAAGCAGGTCGCGGGGGGCAGCCCGGCCGAGCGCCTCGGCTCGTATCTCACGGCCATCTCTGCGGCCCTAGCTCCGGCTAGCGCTCAGTTCTTCGCCGATCTCGATAGCTTCGCGCCCGCCCGCGAGATCTACCAGGCCAACACCCGGGTGGCGGCGCAGCGCGTCCAGCAACTCGCCCTCGCAGCTTTGCCCGCTGAATCCACACTCAACCCCCGCTTCGTCGGTGTGGTCGCGGGCCTCGTGATCGAGGCGATTCAGCGCGGCGAGGTCGAGGGCTCGACCGGCCTGACCGCATCCGACGCTTACAGCGCCCTCTCCGAGCTGATCTCGGCGAGCATCCGATCAGAGACCATCTACCACCGAGAGAGCGGCACAGAATGATCCGTACCCAGTTCACCGACATCTTCGGCGTCGAGCACCCCATTCTCTGCGGAGGAATGACCGGCCTCGGCACGGCCGAGCTCATCTCCGCCGTGGCCAATGCCGGAGCCCTCGGGTTTCTCACCGCGCTCACCCAGCCATCCCCAGAGGCGTTGGCGGCAGAGATCGCCCGCACGAGGGAGATGACGGATAAGCCCTTCGGCGTGAACCTCACGATTCTGCCGACCATCAATCCCGTGCCGTACGACGAGTACCGTGCGGCGATCATCGAATCCGGCGTCACGGTCGTCGAAACCGCGGGGTCGAGTCCCGAGCCGCACATGGCCGACTTCACCGCCGCGGGCGTCAAGGTGATTCACAAGGCCACAACCGTGCGCCATGCGATCTCCGCCGCAAAGCACGGCATCGCCGCGATCAGCATCGACGGCTTCGAATGCGCCGGTCACCCCGGCGAAGACGATGTCCCCGGCCTCATCCTGATTCCTGCTGCCGTGCGGGCGCTCGACGTGCCCGTGATCGCCAGCGGGGGAATCGCCACCGGGGGCGGTCTCGCCGCAGCACTCGCGCTCGGCGCCTGCGCCGTGAACATGGGAACCCGCTTTGTCGCCACGACCGAGGCCCCCGTGCACGAGAACGTGAAGCGGCAGATCGTCGCCAACAACGAGCGCGACACCGTGATCGTGTTCCGCACCTTTCACAATTCCGCTCGCGTTGCCCGCAACTCGATCTCGGAACAGATCGTGGAGATCGAGAAGCGCACGGGCTCGACCTTCGCCGATGTCGCCGCCCTCGCCTCCGGGGTGCGCGGCCGCGATCGGGTGTTGGCCGGCGGAGACATGGAAGACGGGCTGTGGTGGGCGGGCCAGACGCAGGGGCTCATCCACGACATCGACACCGTCGAGAACGTCGTCGACCGCATCGTGGCCGACGCAGAAGACATCATCCGCACCCGCCTGATGGCAACGATCGCCTAGCCAGGGCCCCAAACTCACCGCGTAACAGAGAAGGAATGCATCGATGAAGATCATCATCCTCGTCAAGCAGGTGCCAGACACCTGGTCTGACCGAAAGCTCGACCTCGCCACGGGCGCCGTGGATCGAGCGGCGAGCGACGCCGTAATCGACGAGATCAGCGAGCGCGCCATCGAGGCCGGGCTTGCGATCAAGGATGCCGACAAGGCCACGACGGTGACGCTGCTGTCGATGGGCCCGGCGTCGGCGCTCGATGCTCTGCGCAAGGGACTCTCGATGGGAGCCGACGACGCCGTCCACATTCTGGACGATGCGCTCAGAGGAGCCGACCTCGCGGTGACGTCCGCCGCTATCGCCGCAGCCCTGCGCGGGCGCGAATGGGATCTGGTGATCGCCGGCAATGAGTCGACCGATGGCCGCGGCGGTGTGCTCGCAGCGATGATCGCTGAGCGCCTCGGCCGCGCCTCGGCCACATCGCTCGACACCGTCGAGCTTGCCAGCGGCATCGTGCGGGGCACCCGCTCGGCAGACGGAGTCGACGAGGTTCTCGAGGCGGCACTGCCCGCCGTCGTGAGCGTCACCGAGCGCATGCCCGACGCCCGCTTTCCCAACTTTCGCGGCATCCTTGGGGCCAAGAAGAAGCCCGTCACCGTGCTCTCCGCGGCTGAGCTTGCGCTCGAGACGACCGCGCCAATAACTTCGGTCGTCTCGACCGCCGAGCGCCCAGCACGCCAGGCCGGGGCCCGCATTGTCGACGACGGTTCTGCCGCCGTGGCGCTCGCGGACTTTCTTGCCGGCGCCCGTCTGATCTGAGAGGCACACACATGTCAACTGTTCTCGTCTCCATTGAACTCACCCCGACCGGCCAGGTGCGCCCAGGACTTTCGGATGTCGTCGCTCACGCCCAAACGCTCGGCACGCCCATCGGCGTTGTTGCCG
>NZ_JBACFR010000312.1:0-4175 GCF_056262345.1 Homoserinimonas sp. | reverse complement strand
GCTGAGGAAGTCGGGGATGTAGCGGTCGCTTGCGGCGATGCGCTCGACGCGCTCGAGGGCGGCGGGGGAGAAGAGGGCGAACCACAGGCCGCCGTCGGAGGCGAAGTTCTTCTGCGGCGCGAAGTAGTAGACGTCGGCCTGGCTGGCGTCGAAGTCGACTCCGCCGGCGGCGCTCGTGGCGTCGATCACGGTGAGGGCGCCCTGGTCGCCCGCAACACGGGTGACGGGAGCCATAACGCCCGTGGAGGTCTCGTTGTGGGTCCAGGCGTAGACGTCGATGCCCTCGCGAGCCACGGCGTCGGCGCGGGAGCCCGGCTCGGCCTTGATCACGTCGGGGGCTTCGAGCCACGGAGCGGATGCGGCCTTGGCAAACTTGCCACCGAACTCACCGAACGTGAGGTTCTGGCTGCGCTTCTCGATGAGGCCAAATGCGGCAGCATCCCAGAACGCGGTGGATCCGCCGTTGCCGAGCACAACCTCGTAGCCTTCGGGGATGCTGAACAGCTGGCCGAGGCCCTCCTGAACGCTCTTGACGAGGTTCTTGACGGGCGCCTGGCGATGAGATGTTCCGAGGATCTTCGCCCCCTCGGTGGTGAGGAACGAGAGCTGCTCTGGGCGGACCTTGGAGGGTCCACATCCGAAGCGTCCGTCGGCGGGCAGCAGGTTAGAAGGAATTATCAGCTCGGCCATGGCGCAATTCTATTGCCCCAGGCCGAACGCCTACGCCGTATGACGACAGCACTCATGTGGCTAGCGGGCTGGACGCCGCGCCGCAGGTTAGGCTAGCCTGACACGCTTGTGCACCGGGAGGGCGACATTGACTGATCTCATTGACACCACTGAGATGTACCTGCGCACCATCTATGAACTCGAAGAAGAGAACATCATTCCGCTGCGGGCGCGCATCAGTGAGCGTCTGGGTCACTCGGGCCCCACGGTCTCGCAGACCGTCGGGCGCATGGAGCGCGATGGCCTCGTTGTTGTCGAGAACGACCGTCACCTCAAGCTCACCGATTCCGGCCGCGAAAAGGCCGTCAGCGTTATGCGCAAGCACCGCCTCGCGGAGCGTCTGCTCTCCGACGTGATCGGGCTCGAATGGTCGCTCGTGCACGAGGAGGCCTGTCGCTGGGAGCATGTGATGAGCGAGCAGGTTGAGCTGCGCATCATGGAGCTTCTCGGCCACCCCACCCACTCTCCCTATGGCAACCCCATCCCCGGGCTTGAGGCCCTCGGCGAGGTGCCGACAACGAGCTTCTCCTCCGGTGTCGTCAACATCGTCAACTACACGCTGGGCGCGGTGGGCCCGGTTGCGGGCACCGTTCGCCGCCTCGGCGAGCCTGTGCAGTATGAGGTGGAGCTGCTTGAGCAGCTGCGCACGGCGGGCGTCGTGCCGGGCGCCAAGGCCAAGTTCACGGCATCCGGATCGTATGTTCTGGTGGAGGTCGACGGCGAAGAGGGCGGCCTAGAGCTGCCCAACGAGGTCGCGCAGCACGTTTACGTGGGCATCAAGGCGCTCTAACTCCCGGTTAACGCCCGGTGGCAGGGCGATGGCTTTGTGGCGCGCCCAGGTGCTGCACAGACCCGGCGGGGTTACCCTGGAATTCGTGCAATTCTGATGAACCATCGGGAGAAACGTTATGAGTGAGGGCAGGAGCATCCGAACCACGGACGCGCTGTGCCCTGAGCGGCTCGCCGGGCACGGCCCCGGCGGCGGCACCCTCATACGCCCGAGCGACCGGTGCTGCGCAGACACCTGCGCCTGTTCACCCCGCGGCACCGCCTTGATGGCGGTGCCTTTTTTCGTTAACCGGCGGATGCTGGCGAGCGAGTCCGAATTGTGCGAAGCGTCGCGCCCCTGCAAGCCGTGCAGGGCGAGAACGATTGGATACCCATGCGCACCCTCGTGTTGAACGCGGGCTACGAGCCCCTCGCCATCGTCAGCTTCAAGCGGGCCATCGTGCTCGTGCTGAATCAGAAGGCAACGGTCGTGGCCCACGACGCCGAACATCCGGTCTATGCCCAGACGGAATCGTTCGAGCGCCCCTCCGTGATTCTGCTCACGCGCTATGTGCGCATTCCCAACGGGCGTTCCGTGCCGGTGAGCCGCCGCGGGGTGCTGCGGCGCGATGGCCACAATTGCGGATACTGCGGCTCGCACGCCACAACGATCGACCACGTTCTGCCGCGGTCGAGGGGTGGCAAGGATTCGTGGGAGAACCTGGTGGCGTGCTGCCTGCGCTGCAACAACGTGAAGGGCGATAGGACCCCGAGGGAGATGGGATGGAGGCTGCGCGTGCGACCGCAGGCCCCGCACGGAACCTCGTGGATGGTGCAGGGCGTCGAGAGCCCCGTGCCGCAGTGGGAGGAATACCTGGCCGCCGCCGCGGCGTAGCTGGCAGTTTGCCAAGGCTGGGCTGGTAGCCGGGCGCATGTGGCGCGCGCGAGCATTTATTCGCGGGAGAATAGTCCGTTCGCGTTGTGTGTGAACGGAAAGCCAGGTAATTCCCGATGGAAAATGTCGCTCGGCCGTGGGCCGCGCTCTGGGCGCTCGTAATCGGGTTCTTCATGATTCTGGTCGACACCACGATCGTCTCGGTGGCGAACCCCTCGATCATGGCCGGGCTCGACGCTGGCATCAACGAGGTCATCTGGGTGACGAGCGCCTACCTGCTCGCCTATGCGGTGCCGCTGCTCATCACGGGTCGCCTCGGCGACCGCTTCGGCCCCAAGCGCCTCTACCTCGCCGGTCTCGTGGTCTTCACGCTGGCCTCGGCCTGGTGCGGCTTTGCGGGCACCATCGAGGCGCTCATCCTGGCCCGCGTCGTGCAGGGATTCGGCGCCGCGCTCATGTCGCCGCAGACCATGGCCGTGATCACTCGAGTGTTCCCGCCCGACCGTCGCGGCGCCGCCATGGGCATCTGGGGTTCTGTCGCCGGCATTGCCACCCTGGTGGGGCCTGTGCTCGGCGGAGTGCTCGTGGACGGCCTGGGCTGGGAGTGGATCTTCTTTATCAACGTGCCCATCGGCATCCTGGCATTCGTTATGGCCGTCAAATTCGTGCCGAACCTCACGACGCATCCGCACCGGTTCGACATTCTCGGCGTTGTGCTCAGCGCTGTGGGCATGTTTCTGCTCGTCTTTGGCATTCAGGAGGGCGAGAGCCACGACTGGGGAACGATCGTGGGGCCCATCACGGTGCCGGGCATGATCGTTTCGGGCGTTGTGGTGCTGGTGCTGTTCGTGCTCTGGCAGGCCTTCAATAAGAGGGGCGAGCCGCTGCTGCCGCTGGCGCTCTTTCGCGACCGCAACTTTTCGCTCGCCAACGGCGCGATCACTGCGATCGGCTTTGCCGTGACCAGCATGTCGCTGCCGCTCGTGTTCTTCTTTCAGATCGTGCGCGGCCTCACCCCCACGCAGTCGGCCCTCATGCTCGTGCCCATGGCGGTGATCGCGGCGGCGCTCGCGCCCCTCGCCGGCAAACTCGTCGACAAGATCAACCCCCGCTACATTGCGGTGACCGGCCTGCTGCTGCTGGCCATTTCGCTGTTCTGGTACTCGGCGCTGCTCTCGCCCGATATCGACATCTACTGGCTGCTGCTGCCCAGCGCCCTGCTCGGCATCGCCAACGCTGGCATGTGGTCGCCGGTCTCCTCGACCGCAACCCGCAACCTGCCGCCCCACCAGGCGGGAGCCGGCTCCGGCGTCTACAACACCACCCGCCAGATCGGCTCGGTGCTCGGCAGCGCCTCGATCGCGGCCCTCATCCAGGCGCGCCTCGCGGCGGAGCTGGGGCCAGGGGCCTCGACGAGCGACTTCGCCCAGGGCGGCGGGCTGCCTGCTGCGTTGCACGAGGGATTCAGTGCGGCGATGTCGCAGTCGTTGCTGCTGCCGGCGGCGGTTGCCGTGGTCGGGGCGGTTATTGTTGCGTTCTTTGCGAAGCCGAAGCCGCCGCAGTGGGGGCCTCGGGCTGAGGCTGCTGCTGCTTCTGCTTCTGCGGGTGCCGCTACGGGAGCTCCGGATGCTGCGGCTGCCGGGTCGCCAGCTGCGTCGCCTTCTAGCTCGGGTGCAGGCTCGCCCTCCGGTTCGCCGGTGGCCGAGGGATAGCTGCTTTCGTCGTTCGCTCGGTCGGGCGTCGCTGCTTCAGTGCGCCGCGAGTTTCGGTAGACTCGCAACGC
>NZ_JBACFR010000311.1:0-8327 GCF_056262345.1 Homoserinimonas sp. | reverse complement strand
TGAGACGGTGGAGGCCGCGGGGGAGCCGGGCAACAATCAGAACCTGCGCTATCGCATCCCGCGCGGTGAGTATGAGTTCCCCACCGATGTGACGTTCTCGCCAGAAGAGACCACGCTGCTCAATCTCGCCGCCGTCGTGTGGCGGGAGGGATCCATGTCGGCCGAATCGGCGCGGGCACTGCTCAAGCTGCGCTCTCTCGGGCTTTCGCCGACCGAACCCGTCGTGGGCTACGCCCCCAGGGTCAGGGTGAGGGATGCCGCCTTTGAGCCGCTCTCGATCGCGCTGCAAAAGAGCGTGGCCGTAACGTTCTCTTATCTCAAGCCGGGCCAGGCCACGGCATCCGAACGCACCGTCGAACCGCTCGCCCTCTTCCAGCACGAGGGCCGCTGGCACCTGTTCGCTCGGGTGCCCGGCAGCAACGACACCCGCACCTACCTCTTGCGACGCATTGTCAGCAAGGTTGCCATCCTCTCCAAGCAGTTCGTTGCTCCCGCAGGCGATCAGGCTGCGCTCGGCCTCGCCGGCGTCAACGAGGTGTGGAACTCCCATGTCGCCCACGTGCGCGTGGAGCCCGATTCGGATGCCGAAACGCGTCTACTCCGCCGGCGCGGTTCCGCAGCTGGCGAGGGCGACAATGTCACGCTGCACTATGCCGATGCGGCAATCCTCGCCGACGAGCTCGCCGCAATGGGCCCCGAAGTGCTCGTGATCTCGCCTCCCGAACTGCGCGCCGCCGTTCGAGAGCGCCTCAGAACGGTACGAGCACAGCACGAGGGGGAGAGCTGATGGCCGAGAACAAGCGGGCGCCTCGCGCTCGGGTGCCTCAGGCGGGCGACAAGCTCGCGTTCTTGCTGGTCCTTGTGCCCTACCTCATGGAGCAGGGTCGCATCAGCGTCGCTGAGGTCGCCGCTCATTTCGGTGTCAGCGAGTCTCAGGTGCGCGATGCGGTCAAGCTCATCGCGGTTTCGGGCATCCCGGGAGAGACGGGCACCTACCAGCACGGCGATCTCTTCGATCTCGCGTGGGACGACTTCAGCGACAACGACGAGATCGTGCTCACGAATCTCGTCGCTATCGACGATGCCCCGCGCTTTTCCGCTCGCGAAGCAGCAGCGCTCATCGCCGGCCTTCAATACCTCTCGGCGCTGCCGGAGAACGCCGACATCGGCGTCATCTCCGCGCTTATGGCCAAGCTATCGCGCGGCGCTTCGGCCACCCCAAGCCCCGTGGCGGTGGAGGGTTCCGAGTCGAGCGAGACGCTCAGGGTCATACGCGATGCTGTGACGCGCGGATTGCAGCTCGAGTTCGACTACATCGATTGGAAGGGCGAGCGAGCCTCCCGAAGGGTCGACCCTCTCCGGGTCGAGTCGCTCGACGCCGACTGGTATTTGCGGGCGTGGGATCATGTGCGCGAATCCACGAGAACGTTCCGGCTTGACCGCATTATCGACCCCGTTGTCTCGGCCCAGCCCGTTTCTCCCGACACTCGCGACATCCTGCTCGGAGATTCGCTGTTCGAGGGGTCAAGCGACGACATCCCCGTCACCCTCGAGGTTGCCTCCGCCGTTCTGCCTCTGCTGGCCGATTTCAGCCCGTCCGAACCAGAAATGGTCGCTCCGGATGTTGTGCGCACGACCGTCGTCGTGCCCCACTACCACAGGCTAAAACGCCTGGTCGCGGGCATGCCAGGCACGGTGCGCGTGGTTGCTCCGGCAGATGCCCGTGCCGCCGTGGCCGACTGGGTTCGGCGAGCCGAATCTCGCTATGACGCAGATTCAGGCCAGTGACGTAGACTTTCTACCTACACCCTTCCTGAAAGAAGAGACTCATGCCCGCAAACCTCGGCGGATGGACCGGACTGCTTCTGGTCCTCATCGTTCTCGTGCTCTTCGCTGCACCGAAGCTACCCAACATTGCTAAGAGCGTCGCTCAGTCGATGAACATCTTTAAGAGCGAGATGAGCTCAAGCAAGAAGGACGCTAAGGACGAGGCAGCGGCGCCCACCGACGAGAACGCTCCAAAGAACTGAGTTCCATGGCTGCGCCGAAACGCGGGCAGCGAGATCGTGAGGGGCGGATGCCCCTGGTCTCGCACCTGCTTGAGTTCCGGCGCCGGCTTTTCATCTCCGCCGGCGCCATTATTGCGCTGTCTGTCGGCGGATTTTTTGTCGCGGACTGGGTCTGGGCCCAACTTCAGGCTCCTCTGCTGATCGTCGCCGAGGAGCAGGGCCGCACCGCAGAGGTCGCCTACACCTACCTCACCGAAGCATTCGACACTCGGCTACAGATTGCTTTCACCGTCGGTCTCGTAGCGTCGAGCCCCGTCTGGCTTTATCAAATCTGGGCATTCTTTATGCCTGCACTCCACAAGAACGAGAAGCGCTTTGCGTTGGGCTTCGTGCTCACGGCAGTTCCGTTGTTCTTGGCCGGATGCTTCGTGGGCTGGCTCGTTCTGCCCAACATGGTGGATCTGCTCGTGCGCTTCGCCGCCGAGGGAGCAGCAACTCTGCTGCAGGCCAAGGTGTATCTCGATTTTTCGCTCAAGCTCCTCATCGCGGTGGGAATTGCGTTTGTTATGCCGGTCTTTCTTGTGCTGCTCAACTTCGCCGACGTCATCAGCGCGAAGCAAATTCTCAAGTCGTGGCGCATCGCCGTCGTCGTGATCTCCGCCTTCGCGGCCCTCGCCACCCCTGCCGCCGACGTCGTCTCGATGGTGCTTCTCATCATCCCGATGGTCGCGCTGTATCTGATCTCAGCCGGCATCGCGTGGTTGAGCGACAAGCGCAAGGCCAAGCGCAACGCTGAGTTTTTAGGAACGGCCACTGCATGATCGACCCAGGATCCCCGGGGCTGTCCCCGGCTGAACGCTATGCGGCCTCCCGGCTGCGCGAGTCGGCACCGCACCTCGACGCATTTCGCGAGGGTCTCGCCTTCGATATGGACCCGTTCCAGCTCGAAGCGGCCGCAGCACTCGAACGCGGCGAAAGCGTTCTCGTCGCCGCCCCTACGGGCGCAGGCAAGACGATCGTCGCCGAGTACGCCGTCTACCTCGCAATGCAGCGGCCGCGCGCAAAGGTCTTTTATACGGCGCCCATGAAAGCCCTGAGCAACCAAAAGTTTCAGGAGTTCGTCGCGACGTACGGTGCTGACAACGTGGGTCTTCTCACGGGCGACACCAACATCAACTCTGGTGCTCGCATCGTGGTGATGACGACCGAGGTTCTGCGCAACATGCTCTACGCGGATTCCGATCTGCTGCGCGACCTCGATTTTGTCGTGATGGATGAGGTTCACTATCTTGCCGACCGCTTTCGCGGGGCAGTGTGGGAAGAAGTCATCATCCATCTGCCCCGCAATGTGCGGCTCGTCTCCCTCAGCGCAACGGTGTCGAACGCCGAGGAGTTTGGCGATTGGCTTCAGGCCGTGCGGGGCGACACCGCGGTGATCGTTTCCGAGGAGCGCCCTGTGCCCCTCGACCAGCACGTTCTTGTGCGGTCCAAGCTGCTCGATCTCTTCGACTCTTCTGGCCAGGCGGCCACCCACAGGGTCAACCCAGAGCTCATGCGGCTCGCGTCATCCGGTGGCCGCGGCGGCCGCCCGCCAGAGCGCGGCAGGGCTCGCGGTCGTGATCGCAACCGCTACCACGCGCGCGCCGCATTCAACGATGACAAGCTCAATCGCGCAGAGATCGTGCGCCTCCTTGGGTCACAGAATCTCTTGCCCGCTATCTTCTTCATCTTCAGCCGGGTGGGATGCGACCAGGCCGTCGCTCAGGTTCTGCGGGCCGGGGTGCATCTCACCGAGAAGCACGAACGGGACGTCATCCGGGAGATCGTTGAAGAACGCTGCCGTGCGATCCCTGATGAAGATCTCGCGGTGCTGGGTTACTGGCAGTGGCTGGATGGTCTGGAGCGCGGCGTCGCGGCACACCACGCAGGAATGCTGCCGGCGTTCAAAGAGGTTGTTGAAGAGCTGTTCCAAAAGAAGCTCGTCAAAGCCGTCTTTGCCACAGAGACTCTTGCGCTCGGCATCAATATGCCGGCGCGCACTGTAGTGCTGGAGAAGCTCGAGAAGTTCAACGGTGAGGCGAGGGTGCCCATCACTCCGGGGGAGTACACCCAGCTCACCGGCCGCGCGGGCCGTCGCGGAATCGACGTCGAGGGCCATTCTGTTATTCAGTGGCAGAACGGAATCGACCCGCAGGCCGTCGCCTCCCTTGCTTCGCGCCGCACCTACCCGCTCAACTCGAGCTTTGCTCCCACGTACAACATGGCCGTGAACCTCATCGAGCAGTTCGGGCGGGAACGCACGCGAGACGTGCTCGAATCGTCATTCGCCCAGTTTCAGGCCGACCGTTCCGTGGTCGACATGGCCCGCAAGGTGCGCAGCCAAGAGGAGTCTCTCGCGGGCTACGCCAAGGCCATGGAATGCCACCTGGGCAACTTTGCCGAGTATGCAAGCATCCGCCGTGAGCTTGGCGACCTCGAACGCAAGACCGTTCGCAGCGACGCGGGCTCCCGGGGCGAACGTGATCGCCGGCAGCGCCAGCTCACAGAGCTGCGCAAGCGACTCAAGCAACATCCGTGTCACAGCTGCGCCGACCGAGAGGCTCACGCGCGTTGGGCAGAGCGCTGGTGGCGGCTCAAGAAGCAGACGGATGAGCTGCGTCGCCAGGTGAAAACCCGCACGGGTGCAGTTGCCAAGGTGTTCGACCGGGTCACCGACGTGCTGCTCGAACTGGGCTATCTCACGCGCAATGAACACGGAGCCGTGGTCGTTGCCGAGGGCGGTCGCATCCTGAAACGCATTTACGGGGAGCGTGACCTTCTTGTAGCAGAATGCCTTCGCCGAGGGCTGTGGAACGATCTCGATGTCGCCGGCATGGCTGCGATGGCGGCAGCGATTGTTTACGAACCGCGCCGGGACGACGGTCAAGGGGATGAGCGTTCCCTGCCCAAGGGCTCGTTCCGTGCAGCACTCGACAACACGACCACCCTCTGGGCCAACCTCGACGACGTCGAGCGCGATCACCGTTTGCCCGGCACCAATCCCGTATCCCCGGGACTGTCGATGGCTATGTACCGGTGGGCTCAGGGCGCTGCGCTTGATTCCGTCTTGCTCTATGCCGACCTCGCCGCTGGCGACTTCGTGCGCATGACTAAGCAGACCATCGACCTGCTCGACCAGCTCTCCATGGTTGCCGATGCGCCGGTTGGCCCGACGGCCCGCAAGGCGCTCGAATCCATTCGCCGCGGCATAGTCGCCTACTCAAGCGTGGGCTAATGACGGCGAGCACCACCATAGAATCCGGCGCCCTGGGGCTATCGGCGCGACGGCGAGGCGCAGGCTGGCTTGCCCTCCGCGTCGTGGTGGCCGTTCTCGGCGGCGCGCTTCTTGCAGCAGCCTTTCCTCCTCTGGGCTGGTGGCCACTCGCCGTAGTCGGCACAGCCCTCATCCTTGCTTCCCTGCGGTCAGCATCTATCGGTGCAGCACTCGTGATCGGCCTGCTCGGAGGTTTCGCCTTCTATGGCCTGCACGTCATGTGGCTCACGACCTACCTCGGGCCGGTGCCCTGGTTGGCTCTCGCTGGCCTTGAATCGGTGTTTTTCGCGGTGGGAGCTGTGCTCATCGCCCTCGCCTGGCGATGGGTCACCCCTCTTGTCGACCACGCGGCGTGGAGGTTGCTCGCTGTTCCCGCCCTCGTCGGCGGGGTGTGGGTCGCTCGCGAAGCGGTCGCGAGCGTGTGGCCCTACGGCGGATTCTCGTGGGGCAGGCTGGCCTTTTCTCAGTCAGAGAGCCCGCTCGGTGAGCTCGTGGCGTGGGTGGGATCATCCGGGCTGAGCTGGATAGTGGCATTCCTCGCGGCCATGCTCGTTCAGGCTGTCGCCGAGCGGAGCCTGCGCCCCCTGCCGAGATTCGCCCCCGTCGCCGTTGCCCTCGTCGTGGCTATCGGCTTCCCCGCGTTCCCCATTGCGTCGGATTCCACGGTTCGCGTCGGAGCGGTTCAGGGCAACGCGGATGCTGGTCTCTATTCAGATCGCCAGCGCGGCGACATCCTCGACGATCATTTACAGGCAAGCCTGCCCATCCTCGATGAGGAGATCGACGTCATGGTCTGGCCGGAGAATGCGGCAGACCTCAACCCGCTTCGCTATCCCCAGGCGGCGGGAGTGCTCGACTTTGTCACCGAGCGCACCGGCGCGCCGCTCGTGGTCGGCACCATAACCGATGGCGAAGAGGACGAGACGTTCAATAGCTTGCTGCTCTGGGAGCCGGGGGAGGGAGCCGTCGCGCAATACGACAAGATGCACCCTGTTCCGTTTGCCGAGTATCTGCCCGATCGCCAGTTCTGGTATCCGCTCGCCCCCGATCTGTTCGATCTCATTCCGCGGGACTATTCGATCGGCACGCGACCGAACGTCTTCGACATCGAGACGGCGCAGACCTCGATCCTCGCCGGTCTCGCGATCTGCTTCGACATTGTCGACGATGCCCTCATGCATCAGATGGTCGATGACGGGGCAGAGATCATCCTTGCGCCCACGAACAACGCCGATTTTGGCCGCAGCTCCGAGAGCATTCAGCAGCTCGCGATCGCCCGCATCCGCGCCATCGAGTACGGCCGCTCGGTCGTCAATATCTCCACGGTGGGGGTGAGCGCGATTATTTCGCCGGAGGGGTCAACGCTCGCCGAGCTGACGCCGTTTGAGGCGGGTGCGATGGTCGAGGATGTTCCGCTCAGCACCACAATTACCCCTGCGTCAGTCGCCGGAAAAGCTATTGAGATCACGGTCGCGGCCTTGGGCCTGCTGTCCATCGTGATCGGCGCAGTCGTTGCCCGTCGCCGCGCTTCACGCTTCGGCGATCAGGGCTGATTCGGCGCTGCCCGGTGCCGAAAACGCTGCACGGCGCAGAAAAGGCCCCGCAATCGCGGGGCCTTTGTCTTAGCCGATAGACGCTAGGCGCCGATCTTGTGCTGGCCTTTTCGTGCCCTCAAAAAGTCGAGCCGCTCCTGCAGCAGTTCTTCGAGTTCGGCACGGGTCCGACGCTCAAGAAGCATGTCCCAGTGAGTCCTGGCAACCTTCTCTTCGCCCTCTTCGCGCTCAACCAACTCGCCGTTGTCGGCAACGAGCCGACCCTCGGCTCCGGTCTTTGCGGATTCCCATTGGGTTGGAACTTCTGCTTCAGCAGAGAACGTCACCTCAAAGGTCGTTCCATCTGCCGAACGATATGTACTGGTCTTGCGCGGGGAGAAGGTAACGCCCTCTTCACTCTGAAGACTCTGTGATCCGAGTCTCATTCCGCGCAAACTGCGATCCGCCATTGTGTGGTCCCTCCTCGCGTTGCTCAAGTTATAAACCGCGAAGCTGGGAGAATCATTCCGTATGCGGCGCTTTACGAAGGGTTCACAGCCTACTCTCGGAATCCGTTGCGTTCCGCCACCAGAGCCAGCCCAAGGTCGGCGCGATCTGTAACGAGCCCGTCGACTCCCATGTCGAGGAGACGTCGCATATCGGCGGGCTCATTGATGGTCCACACATGCACCTCGACCCCGGCGTTGCGCAGCATCCGCACCGAGCGGGGAGTGACGATTCGAACGGGACCGTAGCGCTCGGGAACCTGCACGGCACCCACCCCGCCCAGCGCTCGGGCGACCGCCGAAGTGTTGCCGGTCCGAAGGGCAACGAGAGTGCGCGCGAGGATGGAGGACGACGCGGACGTCGCGACCCCTGGTAACCCAGCAACCGCAGCCGCTCGCCTCTTTTCGTCAAACGAGGTCACCAAAACCCGATCCGTAGCATGTGCATCGAGAATCGCCCGAATGGTCGGCTCGATCGCCGCCGCCGACTTGATGTCGATGTTCACCCGGGCGTCGGGAAAGGCGTCGAGCATCTCGGCGAGACTGCTGAAGTTTTGTCCAGCACCGAGATTTACCTTGCGCAGCTCCGCCATCGTGAGCTGATCCACGCGAACGGAGCGGCCAGCGACTCTCGCGAGATCTTCGTCATGGCAAATGACGGCATGCCCGTCAGCCGATGCATGGACATCGGTCTCAAGGTGGCTCACTCCCGCGCTCAACGCCTTAAGGAACGAAAGCAGGGTGTTCTCTGGCGCATCAAGGGATAGCCCTCGGTGCGCGATGATTCGCGGGGTAGCGGGGGAGAAGTACCCCGCTGATGAGTCAATACGCACTATGCGCCTTATTCCGTTCCGGTCTTCTACTGCTGTTCAGGCGATCCGCTGCCGCGCACCGAGGCACCGCCGAGAAATCCTTCCGCAATGCCCTTGAGCGACTCCGTGAGCTCGGAGGGAATGATCCAGAGCTT
>NZ_JBACFR010000310.1:0-2765 GCF_056262345.1 Homoserinimonas sp. | reverse complement strand
CTCCTACATCGACACGGTGCTGCGGCACCGCCGCGACGAGGCCACAATGTTTGATCCCGTCACGGGTGCCATCACCGTGCCGATTCAGATCATCCCAGACCAGGACATCGACTGGCGCGACCGGGTGTAGAAGAGCCCGGCGATCGTGACGATCGCCGGGCTCCCCCCACCTGCTGTGGTGTTACTTGCGCTTCTTGCCCTGCGCCCGCAGCTTTGAGATCTCATACAGGGTCACGGATGCGGCGATGCCAGCATTGAGCGACTCCGTTGCGGCGTTGATCGGAATCGACACAACCGCGTCACACGTCTCGGTAACCAGGCGCGAAAGGCCCTTGCCTTCGCTGCCGACGACAATGACGAGAGGCTCGTTGGCCCACGACAGGCCTGGTAGCTCAACGTCGCCTCCGCCATCAAGACCGAGCACAAAGACGCCGCGCTCCTTGAGCGCCTTGAGCGTCTGCGTCAGGTTGGATGCCATTGCCACGGGAGTGCGCGCCGCGGCACCGGCCGAGGTCTTCCACGCCGAGGCGGTGACGCCAACGGAACGACGCTGCGGAACAATGACGCCCTGGCCGCCGAACGCCGCGACCGAACGGATGATTGCACCCAGGTTTCGGGGGTCGGTGATGCCGTCGAGCGCCACCAGAAGAGGCGTCTGTCCGCGAGCGACGATCTTGTCAAACAGCTCGATGGGGTGCTCGTAGTTGTACGGAGGCACCTTGAGCGCAACACCCTGGTGCACCGAGTCGAAGCCGCCGAGCCGGTCGAGCTCGGGGCGCATCACCTCAAGCACGGGCAGGCCACGCTTGGTGGCCAGACCCATGATCTCCTTGACGCGGTCGTCATATTCGATGCGCGTCGCGATGTAGAGGGCGGTCGCCGGAATCTTGGCGCGCAGAGCCTCGAGCACCGAGTTGCGGCCGGTCACGACCTCGATATCGTCGTTCTGCTTGGGGCGCGACTGCTGACGGGGGCGCGGAGCATCCGTCGATGCCGGGCGACCGCCGCCACGCTTTTCGGCGAGACGGTCTTGGGCAATCTTGCGCTTGCCAGCGGGGTGGTACGGGCGATCCTCGGCCTTGGGGGTGGGCTTCTTGCCTTCGAGGGCCTGACGCCCCTGTCCGCCTGAGCCGACCTGAGGACCCTTGCGCGTCTTACGGACCGCTCCGGCCCGGGGCTTGTTGCCGCTGTTCTTCATGGGTTTTTCCCTAAATCAGTGTTTATGGCTGGCCCGCGAGGGACCAGTGCGGACCACTCGGGGTGTCCTCGATCTGGATGCCCGCCGCGGCGAGTTCGTCGCGAAGGCGGTCGGCCTCGGCAAAGTCTCGTCCCTCACGGGCAGCTGTGCGATCGGCGAGCAGTCGCTCGACGAGGGCCGAGAGCGCTGCGAGTGCGGGCTCATTTGCCGCAGTCTGCCACTCTACGGCCAGTGGGTTGATTCCGAGCACATCGGTCATCGCGATAACGGCGCCCGCAGCTCGCGCGCCAGCGACGAGATCTTCTGAATCGAAGGCCGCGTTGCCCGCCCGCACGGTCTCGTGCAGCACGCCGAGGGCCTGCGGCACAGAGAGATCGTCGTCCATCGCTTCGGCAAAAGCCTCGGGGATGTCCTGCACGATCTCCGAGACATAGCGAGTGGATGCGAGGCGCCGATGCGCGCGAGTGAGGAACACCTCAATGCGTTCAAGCGCCGCTTCTGCCTCGACGAGCACGCCATCGTGGTAGTCCATGGTCGACCGGTAGTGGGCAGAACCGAGGTAGTACCGAACGACCAGAGGGCTCGCCATCGAGAGCAGCTCGCTCGCAAAGATCGAGTTGCCGAGCGACTTGGACATCTTCTGGCCGTTCACATTGACCAGGCCGTTGTGCACCCAGTGCCGGGCGAATCCGTCGCCAGCCGCAGCGGACTGAGCCAGCTCGTTCTCGTGGTGGGGAAACCGCAGGTCGAGCCCGCCACCGTGAATGTCGAAGGTGGGGCCGAGGTAGCGCGACGACATCGCCGAGCACTCGATGTGCCAGCCGGGCCGGCCGTCACCCCACGGGGATGGCCAGCTCGCCGAGGCGGGTTCGCCCGACTTGTGGCCCTTCCATAGGGCAAAGTCGCGGGGGTCGCGCTTGCCGCGGGGATCGGCATCCGTGGCCGGGGCCATGTCGTCGAGCGCCTGGCGGGTCAGCTCGCCATAGTTCGCCCATGACGTGGTGCTGAAGTAAACGTCGCCGGAATCATCGCCCGCCGCGTAGGCGTGGCCTCGGTCGATGAGGCGCTGGATGATCTCTTGCATCTGCCCGATGCTCGCGGTGGCGCGGGGCTCATACGTGGGCGGCAGAACGCCGAGCGCGTTGTAGCCTGCCGTGAATTCGAGCTCGAACCGGTAGGCAAGCGCCCACCATTCCTCAGACTCACTCGCGTTCGCGAGGATCTTGTCGTCGATGTCGGTGACATTGCGCACGAGGGTCACGTCGAGGCCTCGCCAGGTGAGCCAGCGGCGCCACTGGTCGTACACGAGCGCCGAGCGCAGGTGCCCGATATGCGGCGACGACTGCACCGTGGGGCCGCACACGTAGAGCCCGACTTTTCCCGGTTCGAGGGGAACAAAGTCGACCAACTCCTGGGCACGGGAGTCGTAGAGGCGCACGGTCATACACCCCAGCTTATTCGAGGCAGGCTGAGGCTACCCGACCGACTGCACGAGAGCGGTCGCGATGGCGGTAACGCCCTCTCCCCTGCCCGTGAACCCCAGGCCGTCTGATGTTGTCGCCGAGAC
>NZ_JBACFR010000309.1:0-2042 GCF_056262345.1 Homoserinimonas sp. | reverse complement strand
GCAAAGTTCGTGTAGTCCGCATACTTTGCGGCGATGCGCAGGGTGACCTTCTCTCCGCCGCCCGCGATCCACACGGGAGGGCCGCCATCCTGCAGGGGAAGCGGACGAACGATGGCGTTCTCGACCTGGTAGTGAGCACCGTCGAGGGTTGCGCTGCCCGTTTGCCAGGCCTGCTTCATAATCTGCACACCCTCGTCGAGGCGCGCTAGCCGCTCTCCCGGCCGCGGGAACCCGTAGCCGTATGCCCGCCATTCGTGCTCGTACCAGCCAGCGCCGATGCCCATCTCGACCCTGCCGCCGGAGATCAGATCCACGGTTGCGGCGACCTTGGCCAGGTAGGCCGGATTCCGGTAGCTCATGCACGTGCACATCTGGCCGAGCCGCACGCGCGACGTTGTTGCGGCGAATGCCGACATGAGGGTCCATGCCTCGTGCGTCGCCTGGTCGGTTGCAACGGGCACGGTGTGGAAATGGTCGTAGACCCAGATTGACTCCCACTCGCCGGCATCGGCTTCTGCGGCGAGTGAGCTCATCGTGTGCCACTGCTCGGCGGGGTCGATGCCCACGAGATCGTGACGCCAACCCTGGGGAATGAACATTCCGAATCGCATGGTCAGGTGCCTTTCGTTGTGCGGTAGTGGTGCTGCTCGCTGACAACGTGACCTGCGATGGCGCAGCTCACTCGCCCCCGCCCCATGCTAAGCCAGCCAATGCCGCGCGATTGGATGTCGGCGCCTCAACCGCAGGCGTTAATCGCTCGGCTTAGCTAAGCGATGCGATGATGTCGGCCGCAAACTGGTCGACGTCAGCTTCTGTCGTGTCGAAGCTCGTCATCCACCGAACCTCGCCGGCAGAGCGGTTCCAGTCGTAGAAGTGGTGTGTCTCGCGCAGGCGTGCGGCGGCCTCGGCAGGCAGCACGGCAAAGAGCGAGTTCACCTGCGTCGGCTGTGTGAAGCGCAGGCCGGGTGCCGCGCCCGCAGCAATCGCATCGTCGAGCGTGCCCCGCAGCCGAGCCGACATCGCGTTGGCGTGGCGTGCGCTGCGCAGCCACAGGTCGCCCTCGTACAGCGCGATTAGCTGGGCTGAGGCGAACCGCATCTTGGACGACAACTGCATCATGTACTTGCGCAGGTAGGGCAGCCCGACGGATGCTTCGGGGCTGAGCACGACGACCGCCTCGCCATAGAGCAGGCCGTTCTTGGTGCCGCCGAGGCTGAGGATGTCGACGCCTGCCGTTGTCGTCAGCTCGCGCAGGGAGACCCCGAGGGCTGCTGCCGCATTGCCGATTCGCGAGCCATCGACGTGCACCCGCATCCCGAGCGAATGGGCGTGGTCGCATATCGCTCGCAGTTCGTCGGGGGTGTAAACCGTGCCCAGCTCGGTGGACTGCGTGATGCTGACGACGAGGGGTTCAGCGCGATGCTCGTCTCCCCGGCCGCCCGCTTGGAGGTCGATCAGCTCTGGCGTGAGTTTTCCGTCCGGGGTGTCCACCGTCAGCAGCTTGATGCCGCCGATGCGCTCGGGTGCCGCGTTCTCATCGGTGTTGATGTGGGCCGTCGACGCCGCTATCACGCCTCCCCAGCGCGGCAGCATGCTCGTGAGTGCCACCACGTTGGCGCCGGTGCCGTTGAAGACGGGAAAGACGCCAGCGTGCTGCCCGAACTGGTCGCGGATGATCTCGTGCAGCCGCTCCGTGTAAACATCGCCGCCGTAGCTAACCTGGTGCCCGCCGTTGGCCTCAGCGATGGCGGCGAGGACTTCGGGATGCGCTCCCGCGTAGTTGTCGCTGGCGAAATGGCGGATCTGGGGGTCATGGCGTTGCACTCGTCAATTCTGGCACTGCGCATCCGATGCGCGTGCCCGCCCCGCCCCGCTCCGGTTGCGGGTGCGCCGCGAGGCTGGCTTTTTTCGCCGCCAACTCGATCCCCCGATCTGGGGGGCGCTGATATACCGATAAATCCCCGGATGTCACCTAACGTTGAGGCACTTACCCGAATTGCCGTGCACGTCAGGGTTCACCCGAATCAACCCCGACTCACAAC
>NZ_JBACFR010000308.1:0-3209 GCF_056262345.1 Homoserinimonas sp. | reverse complement strand
CTCATCGCCGACATCGATGCCGACCGCGACAGCGCGCCATCGAAACTCACTCCGGTCGCGGCTGTTGCGATGGACCTCCGCCGAATTCTGGCCATCATGAAACTCGACCGCGAGCGCGACCAGGGCCAAGCCTGAGGCGGGCCCGACGTATCACCCGGCTGGAACAGCACACCGAATCGGGCGGGATCGGGCGAGTGCCCGGCAAGCATCTCGGCGACGGCTCGCCCAGCGGCAGCACCCTTGTCGTGTGATGGCTGCCACACTGTCGTGAGCCGGCGCTCAAGACCATCGACACGGATGCCGTCAAAGCCGACAACGCTGAGGTCCTCTGGCACACGGAGACCGAGTTCCTCAGCCGCGGCGATCACCCCAGCGGCGAGCAGGTCGCTCTGCGCGAGAATCGCGGTTGGTCGGGCATCCGGCGCCACGTCGAGAAGCGCGAGTGCAGCCTCACGGCCGGCATCACTGCGGCTGCCCGCGGCGATCATCCCGGAGACGTCCGGGTAGACATCACGGGCCCCGGCGATCCGGTCAAGGGTCGTTGTGATGGTGGCTCCGGCCTCACGGTCAGGAGTGAGGGGTGCGAACCTCCGGTCCCGGTCCAGGCTCAGGGTGACGAGGGCAACCCGGGAGTGGCCGAGGTCCTTGAGGTGCTGTGCCAGCTGCCGGGTGCCGCCACGGTTGTCGACGCTCACCGTGTGCACGCCGTTGTCACCGGGGCCCTCGATCTGCACGATCGGGATGTTGCGGCGTCGCAGCGCCTCAAGTATGTCGAGCGCGTCCGCATTGCAGCCGACGAGCACAACGGCGTCAACAGGCGCCGTTGTGACGCTCACGACGCCTTCGCCGAGGTCGGGCAGCAGCAGGAGGCCGGCACCGATCGACGAGATCTCCTCGGCGAGGCCGTCAAGTGTCTGAATGAGCACAGGGTCACGAAAGGAGACACCGATGCGGGCGGGGATGAGCGCGCCAATGATGCCGCTTCGCCCCCGGCGCAGCGACTGGGCGAGAGGGTCGGGCCCGCCATAGTCCAGCTCCTTCGCTGCAGCGAGCACTTTCTCCCGAGTCGAGTCAGAGACCGGTCCCTGCCCGCTGAACGCGAGCGATGCGGTCGATGGCGAGACTCCGGCTCGCGCGGCAACGGCGGCGAGCGTTGGACGCCCCGCGTGGGGCATCGAGGCGGATGCCGGTGGCTGCTGGGTCATTCGTTCTCTCGTTCGGGCGAGATGGTGGGCTTGCGGGCCTGGTGCCCTTGACCGCGGGTCTTCTCTCGCGTTAGCTTAGGCGAAGCGCGGGATCGAATCGATTCGATTTCTGGATCCCCTCGCTTCCCGCCCTCACTCAGATCACCGGAAATCCATGCCTTCGCTCTCCCCAGCCGTCCGCCCGCGCCACGAACTTCTCGCCTGGCGCAACGCGATCTTCGTGATCTTCACCCTCTCCGGCCTGAGCATCGCCACGTGGGCGGCGCGACTGCCCGAGATCAAGCAAAACCTGGATGTCTCAACCGGATCGATCGGACTCCTCATCCTGGGCATGAGCGCTGGCTCGATCCTCGGACTCATGGCCTCCGCGGCGCTCATGGCTCGGTTTGGCGCCCGCACCGGCATGGTCTTTTCGCTGACCTGCGTCGCGGTCGGGCTCGTCCTCATCGGCATCGGCGCCGGTGTCGTGTTCTCGCCCCCGCTCGTCTTCCTCGGCCTCGCCCTGTTCGGCTTCGGCAACGGAAGTGTCGACGTGATGATGAACGTCGAGGGTGCCGCCGCCGAGACCGAGTTGGGCAAGACAGTGCTCCCCCTCATGCACGCGTTCTTCAGCGTCGGAACCGTCCTCGGTGCTGGAATCGGCGCCGCGGCATCCGCTCTGGAAATCTCAGTGGTCTGGCACGCCGTTGCGATGGCAGCGCTCATCGCCCTCGCTGTTGTGATCGCCGTGAGATATGTGCCGATTCGAGAGAACCTCGGTGACACGACAACCACGTCTTCGCACAAGCAGGACTGGAAGGCTCGGCTGCGGGCAAATCTCGCGGTGTGGGCGGATGTCAGGCTCATTCTCATCGGCGTCATCATGCTCGGAATGGCATTCGCGGAAGGTAGCGCCACAGACTGGCTCGCCCTCGCAACCGTCGAAGGGCACGGCCAGTCTGAACCAACGGGAGCGATCGTCTTCGGCGTCTTTGTCTCGGCGATGACGGTCGGGCGGGTGGCCGGCGGTCCGCTCGTCGATCGTTTCGGCCGCGTCGTCGTCCTTCAGGTCTCCGCGGTTTCGGCGGCGATCGGGCTGCTCGTGTTCATCCTCGGCCCCGAGCTGTGGATCGTCGTTATCGGCACCGTGCTGTGGGGGCTCGGGAGCGCCCTGGGCTTCCCGCTCGGAATGTCCGCGGCAGCCGAGGGGCCGAACGCCGCTGCGCGAGTGAGCGCCGTCGCCATGATCGGCTACCTTGCCTTCCTCGTCGGGCCGCCCGTCATCGGCCTTCTCGGCGACCAGATCGGCCTCCTCAACGCGCTCTTCGTTGTGCTTGTACTCGTGGTGCTCTCGGGGCTCGCGTCGCCCGCCGCCCGCGAACGGAAAGCGAAGCTGGCGTCACGGCCGGCGTCCTGACCGTTCGTCCGGAGAGGCCTCCCGGCCGGGCTACACTTCTCGAGTGCGTTTGGTGATTGCGAAGTGTTCCGTTGACTATGCCGGACGACTCTCGGCACACCTGCCGCTGGCCACCCGCCTGCTGATGGTGAAGAGCGACGGCAGCCTCCTCGTCCACTCCGACGGCGGCAGCTACAAGCCGCTCAACTGGATGAGTCCGCCGTGCACGCTCACCATCGGTGAGCCCGACGCGCCCCAGACGGATGCCGGCGTCACGGAGACCTGGAAGGTCACCCACGCAAAGACCGGCGACATGCTGATCGTCTCGATCTACGAGGTGCTGCACGATTCGGCGCACGAACTCGGCATCGACCCCGGCCTGCAGAAGGACGGCGTTGAGGCCCACCTGCAGAAGCTCCTGGCCGAGCAGATCGAACTGCTCGGCGACGGCCACACCCTCGTGCGCCGGGAGTACATGACGGCGATCGGCCCCGTTGACATCCTCGCCCGCGACGAGAAGGGCGCGTCGGTGGCCGTCGAGCTCAAGCGACGTGGTGATATCGACGGCGACGAGCAGCTCACCCGCTACCTCGAACTGATGAACCGCGATCCGCACCTCGCGCCCGTTT
>NZ_JBACFR010000307.1:0-1772 GCF_056262345.1 Homoserinimonas sp. | reverse complement strand
GATCCTCGACCTTGCCGTGTCTCTCAAGGCAGACCGCTTTCAGCGGCGCCCGCTTGAGGGACCGCAGACCGTTGCCGTGATATTCGACAAGTCGTCAACGCGCACGCGGGTGTCGTTCGCGGTCGGCATTGCCGATCTCGGCGGCGTGCCCCTCATCATCAGCACGGCCAACAGCCAGCTGGGAGGCAAGGAGACCGCGTCCGATACGGCCAGGGTCATGGAGCGCATGGTCGCGGCGATCGTCTGGCGCACCTATGCCCAGGCAGGGCTCGAAGAGATGGCTGCGGGCACGACGGTGCCCGTGATCAACGCACTCTCGGACGACTTTCACCCCTGCCAGCTTCTTGCCGACCTGCTCACAATCCGTGAGCACCGTGGTGACCTCCCCGGGCAGACGGTCACATTTCTCGGCGACGGTGCCTGCAATATGGCGCAGTCATACCTACTTGCCGGGGCAACCGCGGGAATGCACGTGCGCATCGCCGCCCCAGAGGGTTATATGCCCAGCGCCGAGGTTGTTGCGGATGCAGAAGGCATCGCTCTCACGACCGGCGGCTCTGTCGCACTCTTCACCGACCCGAAGGCCGCTGTCGCCGATGCTGATGTCGTTGTCACCGACACCTGGGTGTCGATGGGCAAAGAAGAGGAGAAGGCTGAGCGGGTCGCTCTCCTCGGTGACTATCGCGTCGATTCCGATCTGATGGCTCTCGCCCGTCCCGATGCCCTCTTCATGCATTGCCTTCCCGCCGACCGCGGGTACGAGGTGACTGCCGACGTGATCGATGGCAGCCAGAGCGTGATCTGGGACGAGGCCGAGAACCGCCTGCACGCTCAGAAAGCGCTTATGGTGTGGTTGCTTGACAAGTCGACCGCAGCATCCGTGGAGGCATGACGATGACCGACGAAAAGGCGACAACGGGCGAGACCAACACAGGGTCGCTGTGGGGCGGCCGTTTCAGTGGCGGTCCGTCTCCGGAGCTTGCGCGTCTCAGCAAGTCGACTCACTTCGACTGGCAACTGGCGCCCTACGACATTCAGGGTTCGCGGGCACATGCCAGCGCTCTCGCGGCCGCCGGCTATCTTGACGAGTCGGAGCTGCAGCGGATGCTCGCCGCGCTCGATCGGCTAGCCTCCGATGTTGAGAGCGGCCCGATTGTGGCCGCCGAGTCCGACGAGGATGTTCACGGCGCGCTCGAACGGCACCTCATCGACATTGCGGGTGCAGAGCTGGGCGGCAAGCTTCGCGCCGGCCGCAGCCGCAATGACCAGATCGCCACGCTCGTGCGGTTGTATCTGCTCGATCATGGTCGGGTCATCACGCATGACGTTGTGCAGCTGATTGACGCGATCGCAGCTCAGGCCGAGGCCCACATGGGCGCGA
Source organism: Homoserinimonas sp. (assembly GCF_056262345.1). Classification (NCBI taxonomy): domain Bacteria; kingdom Bacillati; phylum Actinomycetota; class Actinomycetes; order Micrococcales; family Microbacteriaceae; genus Homoserinimonas; species Homoserinimonas sp. The sequence continues at coordinate 391 of NZ_JBACFR010000307.1, read as the reverse complement.
TCATGCCCGGCCGCACGCACCTTCAGCATGCTCAGCCCGTTCTGCTCGCTCACCACCTGCTCGCGCACGCGTGGCCTCTGGTTCGCGACCTGGAGCGCCTGCGCGACTGGTCGGTGCGGGCATCCGCTTCGCCCTATGGTTCCGGCGCCCTCGCTGGCAGCTCGCACGGGCTCGACCCCGCGTTGGTCGCCCGCGAGCTTGGCCTGAGCGGCCCCTCCGAGAACTCGATTGATGCAACGGCGAGCCGCGATGTTGTCGCGGAGTTCGCCTTCATCGCGTCGACGATCGGCATCAACCTTTCGCGGTTCGCCGAGGAGATCATCATCTGGAACACGAGGGAGTTCGACTTCGTCACCCTCGACGACGGTTATTCGACGGGCTCGTCGATCAT
>NZ_JBACFR010000306.1:0-28277 GCF_056262345.1 Homoserinimonas sp. | reverse complement strand
CGTTGAGGTACCCGACTCGGCTGCGGTTACCGCCTTCTGAAGCTCGTCGATGCGGTCCCGCAGCGCGGAAGCATCCTCGTAGCGCTCCTCGGCGACGGCGGCATCCTTCGACGCCACAGCCTCGGCGAGCTGCTGCTTCAGGGCGGCAACGTCAACCCGCATCCCGAGCCGCAGGCGCAACCGCGCCCCGGCCTGGTCGATGAGGTCGATCGCCTTGTCGGGCAGGAACCGGTCGCTGATGTACCGCGACGACAGGTCGACAGCGGCCTGGAGGGCAGCATCCGTGTAGGTCACACCGTGGTGCTCCTCGTAGCGCGAGCGCAGCCCGGCCAGAATCTTCACGGCATCCTCGGCGCTGGGCTCGTTGACCGTGACGGGCTGGAACCTCCGCTCAAGAGCGGAGTCCTTCTCCACCCGGCGGTATTCGCTCAGGGTGGTCGCACCGATCAGGTGCAGCTCGCCGCGGGCAAGGCGAGGCTTGAGGAGGTTGCCGGCATCCATTCCGCCGCCATCGCCTCCACCACCGGCCCCCACAATGGTGTGGAGTTCGTCGATGAAGATGATGAGGTCGCCCTTGTGCGTGCTGACCTCCCCCATGAGGTTGGTTAGGCGCTCCTCGAAGTCGCCGCGGTACCGCGCACCGGCAAGCAGTCCGGGCGGATCGAGGGAGACAAGGCGCTTGTTGCGCAGTTGCTCGGGCACGCTGCCGTCGACGATTGCCTGGGCCAGGCCCTCTACGACAGCGGTCTTGCCGACACCCGCCTCTCCGATCAGAACCGGGTTGTTCTTGGTTCGCCGGGAGAGTATCTCGATGGTCTGCTCGATCTCGTCGTGACGGCCGATGACAGGGTCGAGCCTTCCTTCTCGGGCCTGAGCCGTGAGGTCGACACCGTAGGTGTCGAGCGTGGGAGTTTCGGATGCCGCAGCACCAGCGGCGGTCGCGTCTGGAGCCGCCGCGCGGCCAGACTGCAGAGCCTGCGGCGTGACGCCGTGGGCAGCAAGAATCCGCCCGGCGGCAGAGTCGTGGTTGACAACAAACGCAAAGAAGACGTGCTCTGGGTCGATATAGGTCGAACCAAAGGCACGGGCCACCTGGTGGGCGTCGAGAAGTGCTCGCTGAGTCGACGGCGTCAGCGTGGGGGCGCCGGATGGGCGCTCTGCACTGTCACCGGGGAGCGCCTGCTCGATTGCGGCAGAGATCGCCGAAGCGTCTGCGCCGATTCCTCGCAGGGTTTCTGAAACCGAGGGAATGGTAACGAGCACGCGAAGCAGGTGAAGGGCGTCGAGCTCGGTGTGGCCGTGCTGGGCCGCGTTGCTTGCGGCTTCGCTAAGAACGTCGTGGGTGCGGCGACTGAGCAGCCGCGTGATGTCAATGGGGCGCCCCGTCTGGGCGGCGCGCTGCTCCTGAAGGTACCGCGCAAGGAACTCGTCGAACGAGCCAGCGCCGGCACCGACCGGACCAAAAAATGTAGGCATGAGACCCCTTTCCATAACTTGAGTCGCCTTGACTCATAGCAACGGCGGGGGTGCCAAAAACATTCCCGATGCGAGAGCTAGTCGGTGTCGCCCGAATGGGTCTCGAGAAACTCGTAGAGCTCGGTGTCGTCGACCCCGGGAAAGGTTCCCGAGGGCAGCGGCGACAGGATGTGCGAGTGCAGCTTGGCGCTTGCCCACGCCCTGTGCGACCAGCGCTCTGCGAACTCTCCCGAGGGCCTGCGGCAGCAGTTGACGTCGGGGCACGTCGAAGTCTCGCGATTGCGCGTATCTCTGCCCCGAAACCATTTGGCATCGTTGAAGGGCACACCAAAGGTGATGGAGAAGTCTCCCTGCGAGCTCGTTCCCGTCTGGGTCGAGCTCCAGAAAGTTCCGGAAGGCGTGTCGGTGTACTGGTAGAACTCGGTGGTTCGGTTGGTGCGGGTAAATGCCACGCGCGCACTCCAGTAGCGGCAGACGATCTGCCCTTCCATCGACCCCGTCACGTCGGTCGGGAGCCCCATCCCGTCGTTCTCATACCCCTTATAGAGTGCGCCGTCGTCGCCGACGCGGAGAAAGTGGACGGGCATGCCGAGGTGGCTGGTCGCCAGGTTCGTGAAGCGCAGGGCGGCGGCCTCGTGAGTTACGCCGAAAGCATCGCGAAAATCCTCGATCGCGAGGTTGCGCTCCTCTTTGGCCGTCGAGAGAAAATCGACGGATTGGCGCAGCGGCATCAGGCAGGCAGCCGCAAAGTAGTTGATCTCCAGTCTCTGCTGCAAGAACTCTGCGTAGCTGGCCGGTTCGTGGTGATCGAGTAGTCGATGGGCCATGGCCTGCAGGGCCATCGATCGCAGGCCGTGGCCGCCGGGGATTGATGCGGGGGGCAGATAAATACGGCCGTTTTCCAGATCGGTGACCGAACGCGTGGAGTGCGGCAGGTCGTCAACGTGGATGAGGTCGAAGCCCAGCCGCTTGGCCATCAGCGCGACAGAGCGATGGGTGAGGGCGCCGCTGGTGTGACCGACGCCCGCGAGGGCATCCTCTGCCAGCTTTTCTAGGTCGGGCAGGTAGTTGTTTTGCGTGCGCATGTGCTGGCGAAGCTCGGTGTTGGCGCGCCGAGCCTCCTCAGGAGTGGCGATCGCCTCACGCGCCCTGCGCGCGAGCTCGCGATGCAGTCCGACGAGGGCGCTTAGCGTGTCGTCGGTCATCGAGCGGGATACCCGAATAGTGGGCAGCCCGAGGCCCGCATAGAGGGCACCGTGCTGCAGCCGCTCGAGTTCGATCTCGAGCGATGCGCGATGCGTCGGAGGCTCGGACGACAGCAGTTCGGACACCTGGATGCCGAGGGCCTCCGATATCGACTGCAGCAGGGATAGCCGCGGTTCTCGTCGGCCGTTTTCCATCAGCGAAAGCTGACTGCCAGCAATGCCAACGGCAGATCCGAGTTGGTCGAGGGTGAGGCCTGCCTGAGTCCGGAAGTAACGGATGCGCTGGCCCAGTGTTGCAAGATCGGTCACGTCTTGAGCATAGCGAAAGATTGGCAATTCTTTTCAGCGGATATGGCCTTTACAGGCGCGTGAGGAGTTCCAGACTGTAATCACCGATGATTTTTGCACGCAGTTGCGTGCCGAGCGGATGGACACACCATGACACTGACGAGCCCACAACCCACAATTGAAGAAGCGACGTCAGCCTCGTATGCCGGTGCCCCCGTCGGCGCCAACGCTCGGGTCGTCGCCTGGGTCAACTCGATTGCCGAGACCACCCAGCCCGACTCCATCGTCTGGTGCGACGGTTCCCCGCAAGAGTGGGACCGCCTGACCCGCGTCATGGTCGATTCGGGCACGCTCATGCGCCTGAACCCTGAGCACCGCCCCTACAGCTTTCTCGCCCGCAGCCACCCGAGCGATGTGGCCCGCGTCGAGTCACGCACCTACATCTGCTCCGAGAACCAAGAGGATGCTGGCCCCACCAACAACTGGATCGCGCCAGACGAGATGCGGGCAACTCTGGCTCCGCTCTTCGAGGGTTCGATGCGCGGTCGCACCATGTACGTGATGCCGTTCTCGATGGGCCCCCTCGGCAGCCCGCTCGCCAAGCTTGGCGTGCAGGTCACTGACTCCCCCTACGTCGTCGCGTCGATGGGCGTTATGACTCGCATGGGCACGGCAGCACTCGACCTCATCACGGACGAGACCGAGTGGGTGCCCGCCGTGCACAGCGTTGGCGCCCCTCTTGCTCCCGGCCAGGAGGATGTCGCGTGGCCCTGCAACGACACGAAGTACATCAGCCACTTTCCCGAGACTCGCGAGATCTGGTCATACGGCTCTGCTTACGGCGGCAACGCACTGCTCGCCAAGAAGTCTTTCGCCCTGCGCATTGCCTCGGTGATCGCTCACGACGAGGGATGGCTCGCCGAGCACATGCTGCTGCTCAAGGTCACGAACCCACGCGGCCGGGTGTTCCACGTTGCCGCCGCCTTCCCGTCCGCCTGCGGAAAGACCAACCTGGCGATGCTCAAGCCGAGCATCCCGGGCTGGAAGGTTGAGACCATCGGCGACGACATCGCCTGGCTTCGCCCCGGCCCCGATGGACGGCTTCGCGCGATCAATCCCGAGGCTGGGTTCTTTGGGGTCGCCCCCGGAACGAGCCCCAAGACCAATGCGACCGCAATCGACACGCTGTGGGGCAACACGATCTTCACGAACGTGGCACTGCGCGAGGACGGCGACGTCTGGTGGGAGGGCCTCACCGACAAGGCTCCCGCGAACCTGACCGACTGGCAGGGCAACCCCTGGACTCCGGAATCGGGCGCACCCGCAGCCCACCCCAACTCCCGCTTCACCGTCGCCGCCCACCAGGCTCCGTCGATCGCGGACACGTGGGACGACCCCCAGGGCGTAGTGATCGATGCGATCATCTTCGGAGGCCGTCGCGCCACCAACGTTCCCCTCGTCGTCGAGGCTCGCGACTGGGAACACGGCGTCTTCATCGGTGCCACCGTCTCGTCGGAGCGCACTGCGGCTGCCGAAGGGGCCGTGGGCGAGCTTCGCCGCGACCCGTTCGCCATGATGCCCTTCTGCGGGTACAACATGGCTGACCACTGGTCGCACTGGCTTTCTGTGGGTGACACCCTGCGGGCCGCGGGCAACATGCCGCGCATCTTCCAGGTGAACTGGTTCCGCAAGAACGACGACGGCGATTTTCTGTGGCCCGGCTTCGCCGAGAACTCCCGCGTTCTCGAATGGATCCTGGACCGCGTCGACGGACGCGCAGAAGCGCAGGACACCCCGCTCGGGTACATGCCGCCGCAGGGCGCTCTCAACGTGGACGGGCTGGACATCAGCGAGAAGCACCTTGAGCAGCTGTTCGAGATCACACCGGAATCCTGGCTCGCCGAGCTTGACGACACGGAGCAGTTCTTCGAGAAGTTTGGCGAGCGTCTGCCCGCCGAGCTCTCTGCGCAGCTCGCCGAGATTCGCGAGCGCCTGACGGCGGAGTAATAACGTCGGAGCAAGACTCCATAATCGAGGCCTCGCGCCGCGCACACTGCGCACTGCGGGGCCTCGATCGTTAAAGCGGCCTCCCCCCACAACGTTTTGGCCTTGCCGCGCGTCTTAGGTAGTAGCGGGTGTCTCTCAGGCCACCCTGGACGTGCGACGCCTCGGGTGTCGAGAGAGGCGGGCATGGTGGCCACAGCGGCATGGGAACTCGTGGTGACCCGGCTCGTCGCCGAGCGCGGGGACGCTCTGCTTCGGTACGCCTACGTCGTCTCCGGCAGCCAGGATGACGCGGCCGACCTGGTGCAGGATGCCCTGGTCAAGACCTTTGGTCGGCTGCGCAACGGTCTTTCGCTGCAGAGCGCTGAGGCCTATGTTCGGCGGGCGATTCTGACGACCCATCTCGATGGCGGGCGCCGCACGCAACGATGGCGGCGCATCCTGCACCTGACCGCAGCGCCTGAGCACCACGTCTCCCCCGCGGAGTCGTCTGATACCCGCATCGATCTATTCGGAGAGCTGGCCAGGCTCACGCCCCGCGAGCGCGCGTGCCTCGTTCTGCGCTACTACGACGACTTCACCGTGGCCGATATCGCCGAGACCCTGGAGATCAGCCCTGGCACGGTGAAGCGTTATTTGAGCGACGGTCTCGCCAAAATGTCGGTCGCTCTCGCGGGCGGGTCTGTCCCTGGGTCAGGCACCGCGCCACCAGCCACCGCCCTGCGCCATTCCACTGCCGCGACACAAGGAGAAACCCATGCACAGCGATAGCGACTCCTCGAATGCGCGACAGCGCGATCTCAAGTCCCTCTTCTCTGAGACGCCTCTGAGTCTGGGCACAATCGATACTGCGGCGGTCATCCGTCGCTCACGCCGGAGGAGGCTGCCCCGCCAGGTGGGCGTCGGATCGGCCCTGACCCTCGCTGTCGCCGGGATCGGCGTTGCCGGAGCCACCGGGCTTCGGCTGCCGTCCTCGTCGATGACGATGACATCGGCATCGGATTCGGGTGCCCCTGTCCGGGAGTCCGCCGGTGGCGGGTTCACGGCCGAGGATTTTGTCGGGACTGCCGCCGGCGGCGCGGGCACCTCGCTCGCACCCGTAGAGAAGCTCAACCCCTGTGCCCTGCCGATCGCCGAGGTTGCGAGCACGACGACACTCGAGCTCTCCCCCCAGTTTCCCGCCGTTGCCGAGGCGAACGGCGTGCCGATCGCGGCATCCGTCACTCTGCACAACAGCGGCCAGGCTCACATCGTCGGCACAACGGCCGCCTCCCCTGCCATGACCCTCAGCCGAGACGGCGTCACGGTTTGGCACAGCAATGGGCCGCTGATCGCACTCGCCGTCGCCGTCGACCTCGCACCCGGCGAGTCGATGACCTACCCCGCATCCGTGGTTCCCGTGCTGTGCAACGAGCAGGATGAGGCGGCCGAGTCGTTCCGCGATGGCCTGCCGGCGCTCCCCGCTGGCACCTACGCTCTCAGCGCGGCGATCTACGTGACAACGGCGGACGGCGCTGTCGAAACGGTCACCGGCCCCGCCCAGCAGATCACACTTCAGTAGACCAGCGCGAGGGGGCGGCGATGCTCAGCCGGTTCCGATAAAGTCGCACTCACGAGGGGCATCTGTCCCTGAACGAGAGGACACGGTACATGGCAAAGCAATCGATCTTTGGCCGCATCGCCCAGTTGGCCAAGGCCAACATCAATGCGCTGCTCGACGCTGCCGAAGACCCTGCCAAGATGCTCGACCAGATGGTCCGCGACTACAGCAGCAGCATCTCCGAGGCCGAGAGCGCCATCTCAGAGACCATCGGCAACCTGCGCCTGCTGGAGCAGGACCACGCAGAGGATGTCGCCAACGCCGAGGACTGGGGCCGCAAGGCCATCGCAGCCAGCCGCAAAGCCGATGAGCTGCGTGCCGCGGGCGACGCTGTCGACGCCGACAAGTTCGACAATCTCGCCAAGGTCGCCCTGGGACGCCAGATGGCAGCCGAAAAAGAGGCGAAGGATGCCGAGCCGGTCATCGCCTCGCAGACTGCGGTGGTCGATCAGCTCAAGCGCGGCCTCGATGCGATGAAGGGCAAGCTCGGCGAGCTCTCGTCTAAGCGTGACCAGCTCATCGCCCGCGCCAAGACGGCACAGGCTCAAACTCAGGTCATGGATGCGATGAAGAGCATCGATCTGCTCGATCCGACCAGCGAAATCAGCCGCTTCGAGGAGAAGGTGCGGCGCGAAGAGGCCCGCGTTCTGGGGCAGCAGGAGCTCGCGTCGTCGAGCCTCGACGCCCAGTTCGAGCAGCTTGAATCGTCGGATCAGGCGATTGAGCTCGAGGCACGACTCGCCGCCCTCAAGCTCGGCGGCGCTCAGAATGCTGTGACCTCGGGCGAGTAGCCCCGAGTGGTGCAGTGAGGCGGCCCGGCGTGCAAGACTGACGCCGTGGCCGCCTCATTTTTTGTTGTTCCCCAATGGCAGGGCTCTGGCTCGGCGCGCGCGATGCGGTTGGCCGATGGGGCGCATGCGATCAGCAATGATCTTCCCGCGGCATCGACGACCCTGATCGATGTTCCGATCGGCGCCGGCGATGCCCTCGGCACGAGCGTGGCCCGGCTTTCATCCCTCTTGATGGTGCGAGACCGGCTGGCCGAAGCCCTGCTCGCCCATGGAGGCCCGGCGATAACGATCGGCGGCGATTGCGGGGTGCAGCTCGCCGCGGTGCCGCACGCGCTCACCCACTCACCTGATACCTGCGTGGTCTGGTTCGATGCCCACCCGGACCTCAATACTCCCCAGTCGTCGCCTAGCGGTGCCTTCACGGGCATGGTGCTGCGCACACTCCTCGGCCACGGCGCCGAGGAGCTCGTCTGCGCCGACCCGCTCGCGGCGCACCGAGTTGTCGTCGTCGGGGCCCGGCAGCTCGATGACGGTGAGGCCGAGTTCATCGAGCAGGAGGGCATCCGGATGATCGCGCCCACTGCGGGCATCGGAGAACAGGATGCCGCAGCGGCCATGATCGCCGAGCTTCTAGACGCAGTCGAGTCGACGGGGGCGACATCGGTTTATATCCATGTCGATCTCGATGTTCTTGACCCCGGCATCATCCAGGGAATCAGCTCACCCGTGCCGTTCGGGCTCAGCGCTGCAGATCTCGTGGCGATGATCGCGGCACTGCGCGGGCGCTACGCGCTCTCCGGCGCTGGCATAACCGAGTTCGCCCCGGCATCCCCCGAAGAAGCCGATGACGACATGGCGACCATTCTGCGCATCATCGGTGCTCTGACCCGATAGCGGCCAGGATGCCCGGCGCGCGTGGTCAGCTGAGGCTCGCGTAGACCCCCAACAGGGCTGTTGCCGTTGCTGCCCAGGTGTGGCCAAGGGCGTGGTCGCGCGCGCCGTCGCCCAGAGTGGCACGAAGTTTGCCATCTTCAAGCAGGCGCACGATCGCCTGCGCCCAGACCGCAGGGCTGCGGCTGTCGAGCAGAATTCCGGAGCGCCCTTCTGCCACCGAATCAGTGAGACCGGTACTGCGATATCCGATCACCGGGGTTCCGCTCGCGGCCGATTCGAGGGCCACGATGCCAAAAGTCTCGGAGTGAGAGGGGATGAGCGTTGCCGTTGCCGTCGTCAGCAAATCTGCCACAGCATCCCGATCTAGCGAGCCGGCAAAGCGGATGTGCTCGGCAACGCCGAGTTCGTCGGCCAGCGAGCGCAATGACGCGAGGTAATCGGCCTCGCCGGGGGTGGCATCGCCTGCGATTACGAGAAGGGGAACCCGTTCGCGTAGTTCGCCTGCCGCCGCGAGCGCCCTAATGGCGAGCTCCTGGTCCTTGAGCGGCTGCACTCTTCCGACGACCGCGAGGACGGGCCGGCCCTCCTCGAGGTCGTGCCGCACACGGGCGCGGTCAACGGCCCCGGCCCTCGTCGGGGAGAAATGCTCGGTGTCGACTCCCGGCGGGATCACCCAGACACGCTCCGCCGGCGCCCGCAGATCGTCGATCAGGCTCGACACCTCGGCGGATGACCCTGCCACAACGGCGCCCGCTTGCCCCGCAAGATAGGCCTCAGCGCCGAGCCGCGCCCGAGGCTCGAGTGCTTGGCCCGGCCCTGCGTGCCGGTTCTTTAGCGCGGCTAGGGTGTGAAACGACTGCACGAACGGCACCCGCAACTCGAGGGCGACCGGCAGGGTCGCGACCCCGCTCAGCCAATAGTGGGAATGGATGATGTCGTAGCGCGGCGAATCCCGCCCCGCCAGTCGGGCAACGGCCTCCCCGAACTCATCGGCGAGCAGGCGCAGCTCTCCTTTTGCCACCGTTCGCGGCGGGCCGGCGGGGATGGCGTGCATGCTCACCCCCGGTTCGATCAGGGTGACTGAGGGCGGCCCCTCAGCCCGAGTGAGAAGCTCGACTTCGATGCCTCGCGCCGCAAGCTCATGGGCGGTGCCCATGAGAGAAACGTTGAGACCGCCAGAATCCCCGGTGCCGGGCTGCTGCGCCGGTGGGGTGTGCATGGACACGAGCGCGACCCGCGTGATCTTGCTCGTCATGCTGTCATGGTATTCGCTCTGGCTGTCGTGGCGCCGGGAGCGAAGGTCCGTTACTGAGGTCGCCTGGTATTAATGGCTCATGACGGCACAGCAGGGCGCATGGCAGACCGCGTGCGTTCGCCTCGTTGACTATGGCCGACGGCATCCGGCAGCGAGGCGGTTCGCGATAAGCCCGTGTGTTGCACGGCCGGGATACTGGCTCGCCAGCGCCGTCGGCTTCGTGTGGGCTGCAGCGATGAGCAGGGGGCGAATCCATCGGCGACGCGGCGTGCTTGTTGCGACGGGCTGCCCCCGCTGGTCGTTTGGTCGTGGCGGCACAACGATCGGTGCCGTTTATCTCACGCGGGATGCCACCTCCGACGGGGTGCTCGATCACGAGGCCGTGCATCGCCGCCAGTGGCGCACGTACGGGCTCGCCTTCATCCCGCTCTATTTCGCCGCAGGTCTCGATGCCCACTCCAATCGGTTCGAGATCGAGGCCGGTCTCGAGCGCGGTGGCTATCGGTGAGGGTTCCCGCCAGCGGCCGGCGCATCACGCCTTGATAACAGAGCACACGGCCGCCGAATAGTGCAGCGGGTCTGCAGTATTCTCGTGACGGGGTCTTTGTGTTCCCCGCCGCCTGAGCGCCGTCGGGGGCTCCACTCTGGAGGATCATGAAGATTCGCATCGTCGTAGCAGCAGCTGCCCTGGTTGCGTTTGCTGTTTCTGGCTGCTCAAGCCCCGAGTCGAATGCCTCTCAGCCCTCGACTCCGCCGCCGTCGACCCCGACCACAACGGTCGAGCCTTCGCAGACTCCCGAGGAGCCAGCGCCGCTCACCTGCGACACTCTCGTGACCCAGTCGACGCTCGATGAATTCGATAGCGTCGGGCTCATCCCCGCCGAGGACTACGAGTCCGATCTGCGGTCAGAAGCGAGCGTGGAGGCCAAGTTCTTCGATTACGGCGGCCTCTCCTGCCGCTGGTTTCTTCCCAACAGCGACTGGTGGGTCACCTTCGGCTACTCCCCCATCAACGCCGAGCAGGCGGCACTCGTGCAGGCCGAGTTGCAGGCAGCTGGATTCGTGAGTTCGCCCGCTGGCACCGACCTGGTGTTCAGCCTCGGCGCGCCTGACGAAACCCGCACCCACAACGAGACCTACCTCTTTGAGGACGGCGCCTGGTTCCACTCGCAGGAGCTCGCCGGAATCGACGAGATCCGCGGCGTCATCGCCAAGCGCCCTTAGTACCTCACCAGACGGACGGGTGCCGGCGGTGCCATTGCAGCTTGCGCTCAAGCTGCGCGCCAATGGCTAGCAGCGTGGCCTCACCGCCCGGCCGCCCGATCAGTTGAATTCCCATGGGCAGACCGTCATCGGTCTGGTGCACAGGGAGGGTGATCGCGGGCAGCCCGCTCACATTCACGAACGACGTGAACGGGGTGTACTGCACTTGCTGTTCAAAGTTTCGCTCCCCGTCCTCCGCGTCGTACCAGCCGACGGGCCGCGGGGTGAGCGCCAGCGACGGGGTGACCACAGCATCGACATGGGCGAACTGGCGGATCACTGAGCGCTCGAACGCGGTCAGCCCCGAGAGAGCATCGGCGAGGCGTCGCGCGCTGAGTTCGCGGCCCCGCGCCACTAGCCACTGGGTGAGCGGTTCGAGCAGAGACAGCGCGTCGCCCTCCGCGGGGATTCCGGATGCTCCCGCCTGCCAGATTGTGCGAAAGTCGCGCGCGTAATCGGGTGAGGGCTCGAGCGATAGCTCCTCGATGCCGTGTCCGAGCGCCGCAAGCTCGGCGACACCATGGTTGAGTGCCGCCATCGCCTCGGGGTCGATCGTTATGTCGTAGGCGTCGTCCCAGGGCGAGGTGGTCATGACCGCGAGGCTGAAGCGCCCCTCCCCGCGCATTGCCGCCCCGAGGAGCGGCCCTTCGTTCCACCTCGGCGCACGAAGAGTGTAGGGAAAGTCCGTCGTGCCGATCATGGCGTCGAGGAGCATCGCGGCATCCGACACAGTGCGAGCCAGCGGTCCCGAGACGGCCAGCCCGCCGAGTGAGGCAATCCCTGAGCCCGCCGGAACAAGACCCCTCGTGGGTTTGAGCCCGACAAGCCCGGTTGCCGCTGCGGGGATGCGAATCGACCCCCCGCCGTCCGAGCCCGGTGCGAACGGAAGCAGTCCGGCGGCGACAGCTACTGCGGCACCGCCGCTCGAACCGCCAGCACCGAGAGTGGTGTCCCAGGGGGTGCGGGCGGGCGGCGCCACCCGTGATTCGGTGTATGCCGGCAGCCCAAACTCGGGTGTGTTGGTCTTGCCCAGGCTTACGGCGCCCGCTGCATCGAGCGCCTCGGGGAGTTCATCGCTTTTCTCCGGTACGAAGTCGGCCATGAGACGCGAGCCATAGGTCGTGCGAATACCGGCTCGCATCGTGAGGTCCTTGTCACCGAAGGGCAGCCCCCAGAGCGCGGCGCTGCGAGGCACGCTCCGTTCGACCTCTGCGGCGCGCTCCAGCGCACGCTCGGGTGTGACGGTGACAAACGCACCGAGCCCAGAGTCGAGCCTGTCGATGCGATCGAGGTAGTGAGTGGCCAGCTCCGTCGGGGTGATGTCCCCCCTCTGCAGCCATTGCCATTGCTCTTGCGCGGTGAGGTGATGAAGTTCAAACACACACTGAGCCTAGGGGTTGACGAGGATCACGTTATGTGGTTCATTAGTTGAGTAACTAACCGACCAACACGAAGGAACTCCATGGACGAGGGACGCCCGATCTTCGTGCAACTCGCCGAACAGATCGAGAACGACATTCTCAGCGGCGCCCTGCCCGAAGAGAGCCAAGTGCCGTCGACCAATGAATTCGCGAGCTTCTACCGCATCAACCCCGCAACTGCAGGAAAAGGCGTCAACCTCCTCGTTGATGCCGGAATCCTCTACAAGAAGAGAGGCATTGGAATGTTCGTCGCAGAAGGCTCCCGCGGGCGCATTGTCGCCCAGCGCCGCGACCAGTTTGAGTCGCAGTATGTGCGCCCCCTCATCGCAGAAGCGGCCAAGCTCGACATTCCTCGCGAGCAGCTCGCGGAAATGATCCGCACCGCATCACCAGCATCCGCCACCGCAGCCCAAGGAGAAACGGCATGAACAACGTCATCGACGTGCGCCACCTCACGAAACAGTTCGGCAACGTTCGCGCCGTCGACGACGTGAGCTTTACCGTCGAAGAGAACCGCATCTACGGCCTACTCGGTCGTAATGGCGCTGGCAAGACGACCCTCATGAACCTGCTCACAGGGCAGGACTTCGCGACCACCGGCGACATTAGAGTCTTCGGCGCGACCCCCGTGGAGAATGCCAGCGTGCTTCAGCACGTCTGCTTCATCAAAGAGAGCCAGAAGTACCCCGACGACTTTCTCGTGAAGCATGTGTTGCGGAGCGCGCCGTGGTTTTTTGAGAACTGGGATGCCGACTATGCGGAGCAGCTCATCGAAGACTTCAGAGTCCCCGTCAAACGACGCATCAAGAAGCTCTCACGCGGGCAGCTCTCGGCCGTGGGCGTAATCGTGGGCCTAGCCTCCCGCGCACCGCTCACCTTCTTCGATGAGCCCTACCTTGGGCTCGACGCGGTGGCCCGCCAGATCTTCTACGACCGCCTCCTTGAGGACTACGCGGAGCGACCTCGCACCGTCATCCTCTCGACCCATCTGATCGATGAGGTGAGCAACCTGCTCGAGCACGTGATTGTGATCGACCAGGGGCGCATCGTGCTGGATCAGGATGCCGAGACGCTGCGCGAATCCGCGACGGTCGTCGTGGGCACCCGCGCGAGCGTTGACAGCTTCGTGGCCGACCGTGAGGTGCTGCACCGAGAAGGCGTAGGAGGGCTCGCTTCTGTCACGGTCGGACCCCTCAGCCCCGCCGATCGCAAGGTCGCCCATGACGCCGGCCTTGAGCTGTCGCCCGTCTCGCTGCAACAGCTCGTCATCCGCAAGACCAACACCTCGACACAGGAATTCGAGAAGAGCGCATGAGCACAGTGACCACACCCCAGAAATCGGCATCGGCCGAAGCCCGCAGGATTATCAACGTCACCAAGCTTCATTTCACCAATGCGTTCCCCTTGATGGCGCTCCCGCTGCTGATCCTCGGGTTCATCTTCTTGGTGAACTACGTGATCTGGCTGCTCGTCTTCACCTCGGTCGGAGCATCCGATGCCGCAGATGTCAGCGAGGGAATGCAGTTCAGCGGGGCGTCGCTGTTCATCTTCGTTTACATGCTTGTGGTCGCAGTCCAGGCTGTGAACCTCACGTTTCCCTTCGCCCTCGGCTACGGCGTTACGCGCCGAGACTTCTATCTCGGCAGCTCCGTCGCCTTCATTCTGTTGAGCGTCTACTACGCAGCGATCATGGCGATTCTCGCGACGATCGAACGGGCAACGAACGGGTGGGGCCTCGGCGGTCACATGTTCGACGTCGTGTACTTTGGCGCCGACGACATCGGCACGCGATTCGTGTTGTACCTGTTCGTCTTCTTGTTCTTCTTCTTTATCGGTGCCGCGACGGCGTCGGTCTACGTGAGATGGAAGTCAAACGGAATGATCGCGTTCTTCGCCGTGCTCACTCTCATCGTGCTCGGCGCGATTGTGCTGATCACGCAGACCCAGAGCTGGCCGGCCGTCGGTGAGTGGTTCATCACCAATGGATCCCTCGGAGTAGCAGCGTGGAGCCTGCTCCTCACGGCGGCAGCGGCCGTTGCAGGATTCTTCCTGATGCGCAGGGCCACTCCCAAGGCCTAGCGTGTGATCCCGCCAGGGCGGTCGCGTCGTGAGAAACCACGGCGCGGCCGCCCTGGTGGTGCGATGCTGACTATTCCAAGCGCAGGCGCAGTTCGCGCAGCATCCGCTCGAAAAGCGCCGGGGCCGTCTCGATGACGCGGGCACCCGTGAACCGGCCCCGTTCACGCTGGCTGCGAGAGATATCGAGCAGAACGAACTCCACATTCGAGCCGGAGTCGTCGGCGACCACCCGGTATTCGGCCCGAGACCATCCGCGCTGCACCACCACAAGGCATGCGCGAGAGTCCGCGTAATAGGCAGCGCGAGAACCGAGGCCAGCGACGAGCCGCTCATCGAGAAGCTCGAACACGGGGCGGGGCTTCGCGAGGATATGAGCTCGGGCCGACGCGACGACCCTGTGGGGAGTCGGCCTGGCGCGGGGTGCCTCCTCCACGACTACTTGAGCGACTTTTGCATGAGAATCGTGCCGAGCCAGCGACCGAACTTAAACCCGACCCGCCCCATCCGCCCGATTTCGGTGAACCCGAACTTCTCGTGCAGCCTGATCGAGCCCTCGGCACCGCGATCGGCGATGACCGCCACAATCTCTTTGATTCCGGCCGCCTTAGAGCGAACGATGAGCTCGTCCATGAGCGCGTAACCAAGGCCTTTGCCCGTTGCGGCCGGCCCCAGATAGATCGAGTTCTCCACGGTGAATCGATAGGCGGCCTTCTCCTTCCAGGGATACACATAGGCAAACCCGAGAATCTCGCCGGAGGGGCTTTGGGCAACAATGAACGGAAAACCCAGTTTTTGGATGTGCGCGAACTTGGACCGCAGTTCGCGCAACGCCATCGGCTTCTCGTCGAACGTGACGGTGGAATTGGCGACGTAGTGGTTATAGATCGCGCGAATCGACGGAAGATCTTCTGCGGTCGCGGCGCGCACGGAATAGGCGAACTGCTCAGGCTCCGGGGCCTTAGGCCTCAAGTGCACTGGCAGCTTGCGCCGCACCTGGTATTCCTCTTCGAGCATTGCGTCACGTCCTCGCCCGCGTCGTCATTCGATGTTCCAATCGATGGGATCGGCACCCTGCGTCGATAAGAGCTTATTCGTCCGGCTAAAGGGACGAGAGCCGAAGAAGCCTCGCGACGCAGAAAGCGGGCTCGGATGCGCGGAGGAGACGATGGGGGTCGCCCCGAGAAGCGGCTCAAGTGAGCGCGCCTGGGCACCCCAGAGCACGGCGACCAGGGGTGACCCGCGACCTGCAAGCGCGCTGATGGCGGCATCCGTGACCTGTTCCCAGCCTCGCCCCCTGTGCGACCCCGACTCCCCCGGCCGCACCGTGAGAACCCTGTTGAGCAGCATGACGCCCTGTTTGCTCCAGCTCGTGAGGTCTCCGTGGGCAGGCGGCGTAACCCCCACATCGTCGGCCAGCTCGCGGTAGATGTTGTTCAGGCTTCTCGGCAGCGGACGCACGTGGCGCTCGACGGCAAACGACAGCCCGATGGGATGACCCGGCGTCGGATACGGATCTTGGCCCACGACGAGCACCCGAACATCGGCGAAAGGATGCTCGAACGCGCGAAAGACGTCAGCCTGCGCCGGCAGATACTGCTCCTCCCCCGCAAGAAACTCCCCCAGCGACGTGATCGTCTCGGCGACAGGGGAAAGCGCGGCCGCCCAACCGGCGTCCATCCGCTCAGGCGGCCACGCGATCATGCTGTGACGGGAGGAAGCACCGACCAGGGAAAGTTGATCCACCGGTCGGTCGTCTTCCACACATAATCGGGCTCCTGCACCGTGCCGGGCTTGCTGTAGAGGCACACCGAGCGCACATCCGCTCCGTTATCTCGCAGCATCGCGAGCACAAGGGCGAGGGTGCGGCCCGAGTCGGAGACATCGTCGACGAGCAGCACCTTCTTACCGGCGAGGGCGGCGTGATCGAGCATGGGCGGCAGCACCACGGGCTCGGCCAGCCGAGTGCCGACACCCGTGTAGAACTCAACGTTGAGAGCGCCGCAGCTCTTGGCGCCGAGGGCGTAGGCGATCGATCCGGCAAGGAGCATTCCCCCGCGGGCGATCGCGACAACAACATCGGGCATGAACCCGCTTGCGGCCACCGAGGTAGCCAGCTCACGCGACGCCTCCCCGAATACCGGCCAGGTCAGGTTCTCGCGTTCGTCGTTCATGTGCACCCATCACTCAGAAGGGGGAATATCCCCGGCACCATTTCACCACTACGCTCACCCCATGCGGAAATTGCTGGGGTCACGCGCCGGTTCGGTCACGGCATCGCTCATCGGGTTTCTCTTCTTTGTCGAGTTCGTCAGCGGCATCCTGCAGGGCTTCTATGTGCCCCTGATCCCCGACTTGGTGGACTACCTCGGCATCCGCGACGCTGACTTCAACATCTTCGAAGGCAGCCAGTTGCTGCTCTCGGCCCTCGTCGTGCCCATCCTCGCCAAGCTCGGCGACATGTATGGGCACAAGCGAATCCTGCTGATCTCGACCGTGCTCACGGCCGGCGCGACGTGGTGGTTGGCTTTCGCAGGGGACTTCACGTCGTTCCTGATCGCCTGGACGCTGCAGGGCTTTTACGTGGTCTGGCTGCCGCTCGAGATCGCGCTCATCTTCGATAAGGGGCGCAGAACGGGCCATGCAGCATCGGCAACCCGTAAGGCTGCCGCGCTTCTCATCGTCGGGCTCGAGGCGGGAGCCATCGCGGGCGCGCTCGGAGGCGCCGCCGTCTTCGGCGCGTTCGGTGGCGAAGCGATGCTGCAGCAGTCCATGGTCCCCACGATGATGGTGCCGGCAATCGCCGTGACCCTGGTCTTCTTCGTCATCCTCTTTGGGGTGCCAGAATCTGAGCCGCTGCCGAACCGCACCCTCGACTGGGTGGGCTTTTCGCTGCTCACGATGGGGCTCCTGCTCATCACCTCGGGCCTCACCTTCCTCAAGTTCAACGGACCGCAGCTCTGGGTGTTCGCGATAATGCTGCTCGGGGTGCTCGTGTTCGTGCCGTTCACCAAGTTCGAGCTGAGGCACAAGGACCCCGCGATCGACCTGCGGGTGCTGGCCCAGCCCAACATGTGGCCCGTTCAGCTGACGGCGTTCCTCATCGGCATCAGCATTCTCGGCGCGCAGGCACCTCTCTCGACGTATGCGGGCACGGATCCCGGAGAGGTCGGCTACGGACTCGGCCTCACCTCGGGGAGCATCTCGATTCTGATCGGTCTCTACCTGATCTCGATGATCGTGGGCGCGCTACTCTTCCCCCTCATTTCGCGGGTCTTCACGCCCCGGACGGCGCTCATCATCGCCGCATTCTTCGTGGCGGCCGGATATCTGCTCTTCATCCCCTTCCATCTCGAGGCATGGCAGGTGTTCACCAATATGGCCATAGCGGGGCTCGGAAGCGGTGTTCTCATGGGGGCGATGCCGGCCGCCGCCGCAGTCGCCGCCCCTCGCGGCCAGACGGGCGTCGCTTCGGCTCTCACCAACACCACCAAGACCATCGGCGGCTCGTTCGCGTCGTCGATCTTTGCCATCGTGCTCACGATCGGTGCCGTGCAGGTGGCCGGTTCGACAGCGAGCAGCCTGTTCGGCTACATGATGGTCTGGACGATCTGCGGCGTCGGCGCACTCATCGCGGCCGCTCTGCTATTTATGGTGCCCAAGCTGTCGTTCGCGGATGCTTCGGATGCTTCGGATGCTTCGGAGCTGGACGCCGCCGCTGCTGCCCTCGCTGCGGCAGCCCCGACGGCGCTGCTCCCAGATGCCCGGCTCAGCGACGGCGAGAACTCTTAGTTCCTAGGAGTCAGAGGTTCACGCACAACCTTGTGCTGGGCCGCCTGCGCCACGGGGCGGACTACAACGAGGTCGAGGTTGATGTGCCCGGGCAGGCCAAGCGTCTGGGCAATGACCGTGGCGATGTCCTCGGCGACCAGCGGATGCTCGACCCCCTCATAGACGGAGTTTGCTCGTTGGTGATCGCCGCCAACGCGGTTGAGGGTGAACTCGTCGGTGCGCACCATTCCCGGGGCAATCTCGAGCACCCGAATCGGCTCGCCCGCAAGCTCGAGGCGCAGCGCACCGATGACGCCGTGAACCGCGAATTTGGCGGCGTTATAGCCTCCGCCGCCCTCGTACGAGACGAGTCCCGCCGTTGAACTGACGGTAAGGATGTCCGCGTGGGCGACATCGCCGTCCGCGGCTTCTGCAGCGCCCTCGCGCAACAGCGGGAGCAGAGCACTCGTCACGCGCTGCACCGCAAGCACGTTGATGTCGAACATGCGCGCCCAGTCGTCCACCGAACTGGCTTCTACCGAGTCGGTGCCGAATGCACCCCCGGCGTTATTCACGAGGGCGTGAAGGGGGCCGCGGGCAGCAAGATGACTCCGGAGTGCCTGCACGTCAGAGTCGGAGGTGAGGTCGGCGACAACAACATCGACCCCCGTCTCTTCTGCGAGAGCCGCCAGCCGGTCTGCCCTTCTGGCTACCCCGGTGACATCCCATCCCTCGGCGAGCAGCGCTCGCACTGTCGCTGCCCCGATTCCGGAGCTGGCACCCGTAACTACGACCCGTCGCTTGTTCACAGGTCAAAGGTACCGTTGCTTACTAGGGTGCTTTTCACGAGGAGGTCTGAGTGTCTACCCGTTCCATCGCGGCCGGCGGGCGGCCTCGCGTGCGAGTGCCCCTGTGGGACAACGCGCGATTCATTGCCGTGACCCTCGTGGTGGTAGGCCACGGCATTCAGCGGCAGATGGCCGAGAGCGATGTCGCCCTCGTGATCTATCTGGCGATCTATACGTTTCATATGCCGGCGTTCGCCATCATCAGCGGGTACTTCTCCAAGGCGTCGCCCCCCGGCGAGCGCCAGATGACCAAGGTCATCACCGACATCCTGTTGCCGTACTTCATCATGGAGACCATCTGGACGGTGGTGAAGCTCCTTCAGGGCACAGGAGAGGTCAACCCGACGACGCCGTCATGGACGCTATGGTTTTTGCTCGCCCTGGGCATTTTCCGGCTGATTCTGCCCTACCTCGCGCTGCTCAAATGGCCGCTTCTTCTGGCGATCGCGGTCTCGGTTGGCGTCGGGTACTTTGCCAATGTCGATAACACCCTGTCTCTCTCCCGGGCATTCGGCATCCTGCCGTTTTTCGTGCTGGGGTGGCGGCTGCGGGAGTGGGGGCTCGTCGACCGCTGGCGGTTTGCCACAACCTCACTCTGGTGGGCGCGTTCGGCGGCGATCGCTCTGTTTACCGCCCTCATCACCGTCTTGGCCGTGTATGCCGACCTATGGCGGGAGATCGATCTGCGGTTCTGGTTGTTCTACGACGAGTCATACTCCGACCTGGGCGGGCAGTGGTGGTCCGGGTTCGTGCGCCTCGCTCTCATCGCCCTGGCTGTGCTGTTCTCCGCTGCGTTCTTCGTTCTTGTGCCGCGCAGCGCCACGGCCATCACCAAGCTCGGACAGGGCACGATGTACGTGTATCTGCTCCATAGCTTTGTTCTCTATCCGCTGCGAGAATCCACATTTCTGCGCGATCACTCAAGCGTTCCCTGGATAATCGCCACGATTGTCGGCTGTGTCCTGCTGAGTGTCGTGCTGGCCTCGAAGCCGGTGCGCCGCGTTTTTCGACCGCTTGTCGAGCCTCGCCCGACCTGGTTGTTCCGATCACCTCCGAGCCACCTTTCGGGCGAGTCGCGCATCGACCCCACAGGGTCACGACGCGACGGGGTGCAGCGCCATCGACCGGACTAGCCGAGCACGTTACCGACTGTGTCGCACCGCGTTGACCCTGGTATACCCCACTCCGTAAGCTCGGCCACGACGCGCACAACGGTCTTACGACGCGCCACCACAGACTAAGGAGCAACACCATGAGCGACGCCTGGAAGTTTGAGACGAAGCAGATCCACTCGGGCGCCGCGCCCGACCCCGTAACCAACGCGCGAGCAACGCCGCTCTACCGCACTACGGCCTACGTTTTTAACAACGCCGACCACGCGGCGAACCTGTTCGCGCTCTCGGAGTTCGGCAACATCTACACCCGCATCCAGAACCCGACTCAGGATGTTTTCGAGCAGCGCATCGCCGCGCTCGAGGGCGGCACCGCAGCCCTGGCCGTTGCCTCAGGGCAGTCGGCGACGACCCTTGCGGTTCTCAACATCGCCCAGGCCGGCGACCACATCGTTTCGTCGTCGTCCATCTATGGCGGCACATACAACCTGTTCAAGTACACGCTGGCGAAGCTCGGCATCGAGACCACCTTCGTCGAGAACCAGGACGACCCGAACGAGTGGGCTGCGGCCGTTCGCCCGAACACCAAGCTGTTCTTTGCCGAGACGATTGGCAACCCCAAGATCAACATCCTCGACATCGCTTCGGTGTCGTCGGTCGCGCACGAGAATGGCCTGCCGCTCATCGTGGACAACACGATTGCAACCCCCTACCTGATCCGCCCGTTCGAGCACGGAGCCGACATCGTCGTGCACTCTGCAACCAAGTTCCTCGGCGGCCACGGCACGGTAATCGGCGGCGTCATCGTGGATGGTGGCCGCTTCGAGTGGTCCAAGAACGTGGACAAGTTCCCCGAACTCACCGAGCCGGACCCCAGCTACCACGGCGCTAGCTACACGGCCGCGGTGGGCGACCCCATCGCCTACATCATCAAGGCACGCGTTCAGTTGCTGCGCGACCTCGGCCCCGCCATCTCCCCGGATAACGCGTTCGCGCTGATTCAGGGCATCGAGACCCTCAGCCTGCGCATCGAGCGCCACGTGCAGAACGCCCAGGATGTCGCCGAATGGCTCGACAACCACCCGGATGTCGACACCGTCTACTACGCCGGCCTGCCGACGAGCCCGTGGTACGGCCAGGCGAACAAGTACGCTCCGCGCGGCGTCGGCGCCGTGTTGTCGTTCGAACTCAAGGGCGGCGTCGACGCCGGCCGTGAGTTCGTCAACAGCCTGTCGCTGTTCAGCCACGTCGCGAACATCGGAGACGTGCGCAGGCTCGTCATCCACCCCGCATCGACCACCCACTCACAGCTCACGCCCGAGCAGCAGCTCACGACCGGGGTCACCCCCGGCCTGGTTCGCCTCTCGGTCGGCCTCGAGAACATCGATGACATCAAGGCGGATCTCGCCTCAGGCCTCACCGCCGCCCGCAAGGTGGCCGACGCGGCACGCCGCGCCTAGGCACACCACCGCCGGCACGGCATTACGACCAAGAAGGGCACCCGCGTAACAGGAGCGCGGGTGCCCTTCGTTTTCGGCAATACTGGGCAGTGATATGGACTGGCAGACACCCGAAGACAGCGTTCCCTCGAGCTTCGTCACAGCGGCGAACAACAAGGCTCTCCTCGGCAAGCCTCCGGCCAGTGGAGCCTGGCGCGAGGGCGACCCGGCCGGGCATCGCCAGTTTGCCAACCTCGGACCCCTCCCTCTTGAGCGCGGGCGACACATTCCCCACGTGCGTATGGCCTACGAGACCTGGGGCGAGCTCAACGACGACGCCAGCAACGCCATCCTCATCCTCCACGCGCTGACCGGCGACAGCCACCTGCTCGGCGCCGCCGGCGTTGGGCACGCAACGGCCGGCTGGTGGTCGGGCATTGTGGGGCCGGGCAAGTACATCGACACCGATCGGTGGTTCGTGGTCGCGCCGAACATGTTGGGCGGATGCCAGGGCACGACAGGCCCGGCGTCGCACACGACAGAGGGCATCGAATGGGGCGCCCGCTTCCCCTACATCACCATCCGCGATCAGGTAAACGCCCAAGTACTGCTGAGCGACTCCCTCGGCATTTCTCGCTGGGCGGCCGTAGTCGGCGGTTCCATGGGCGGCATGCACTCCCTCGAGTGGTCGATCGGGCACCCCGAGCGCCTTGAGCGAGTTGCGGTGCTCGCCGCGCCCGCGCTGAGCAGTGCAGATCAGATCGCGCTCAACTCTGTGCAGATCGAGGCGATCCGCATGGACGATGCCTTCGCCGGGGGCGACTACTACGACGCCGCTGACGGCGACGGCCCGTATCGAGGGCTTGCGCTGGCCCGCCGCATGGCACTTCTCAACTACCGCTCCCCCGACGAGCTGAACGCACGGTTCCAGCGAAGCTGGCAGAGCGACATCAGCCCGCTCGGGGACGAGGGCCGATTCGCCGTCGAGAGTTACCTCGATTTTCACGGCAATAAGTTCACCCGTCGGTTCGACGCGAACTCGTACGTCACCCTGGTCGAGGCAATGAACTCGCACGACGTTGGCCGCGATCGGGGCGGAATCGATGCAGCCCTCGACCGCGCGACGGCCAAAGCGCTGGTGCTCGGCATCGACAGCGACCGGCTCTTCCCGGTGCCAGACCAACAGATCATTGCGCGAGGGCTCAGCGGCAATATCGACGGCGACGAGGCCGTGGTGATCACGTCGAGCTTTGGGCACGACGGGTTTCTCATCGAGGATGACCTCGTCGGTCCCCAGCTCCTGCGGTTGCTCTCGTCGTGACCGAAAGCACGCCGATGAGCGTCGAATCCCGCAGCTCTGCCCAGATTCGGGTGGCTGTTGTCGACGACCATCGGATCGTGCTTGACGGCGTTACCGCCCACATCCGGTTTCGTCACCCCGATATCGAGGTCGCCATCACGGAGACCACCTGGGTCGGCCTGCTCGCGCATCCGCTCTTTCCTGTCGACGTGGTCGTTCTCGATCTCGGGCTCGGCGACGACCTGCCCGTCGAGACCAAACTGCGGATTCTCGCGACGGTCGGCGTCAAGACCGTCGTGATGAGCCGCCACGCCGACGCGTTCTCCGTGCAATCGGCCATGCGTGCCGGGGCTCTCGCCTTCGTCCCCAAATCAGACGATGCTGGCGAACTCGTTCGCGCCATCCGGGCCGCCGCCGCCGGGCATAGGTACCGCGGCCACTCGGTGGCGCTCACCGAGATCGATGCCGTCAGCGGTTCGACCCCGGGTCTCGGTCGACAGGAGCTCCGGGCGATCATGCTCTACTCCACCGGCCGCTCCGTCAAAGAGGTTGCCGCCGAAATGGAGACGACCGATGAGACGGTCAAGTCTTATCTCAAGCGCGCCCGGCGCAAGTACCGCGCGGTCGGAATCGACCTCGGCACGAGGGTCTTGCTGCGTCGCCACGCCGCGCGCGAAGGCTGGATCGGGCCGGAATAGCGCGGCTCACCGGCCTGATTGCACCCGGATGGGGGCCACCGTATGTGACGATTACACCGTGGATGCGCTGGGTCGGGAACGTGATCGCCTCCTTCAGCGATCCGCGCGCATGGTCGGAACAGCCAGCACCCTCGTCTCATTTCTGTGTTTTCTGGTTCCCGGGCTCGTCGAAACCGACATCCTGTTCGCCGTTGTACCGCTGTTCATCGTGCTACTCGCCGTGCACCTGCTCATCGGCAACTCCCGGTCTCTCCCTCTCGTGTGCGCTGGTCTCGTGGCGGGGCTCGCCATTCTGGCGGTCGTGCAGATCCCCGGCAGCGCCGAACCGAATGCCACCCTGCTCAACGCCATGTCGCCGCTCGCGGCGGGCGGGCTCTCGTCGTTCACGATGGTGCTCCTCGAGGGCCGATGGCGCCACACGGTGCTCGCGGTCGCCTACATCCTCTCCCTCGGTCTCATGGTGTCTGCGGCACCGACGGGCGACCTCGCCGCGCGCGTGGCCATCCTCGTCACATTCGGCTGGGCCCTCTCCACGGTGTTCGCCTACTGGCTCAACGCGAGCGTTCCCCGTGCTGCCCGCCGCATCCGCAGCATCGGTCGCGCACATATGGCCGAGCGCCGCGCGAGCGAAACAGAAGCCCAACGACGCCAGGGAGCCAGGTTGCTCCACGACACCGTGCTCGCGACGCTGACCCTGCTTGCCCACTCCGGTGTTGGTGTCTCGGCGGACTCCATGCGGCAGCAAGCAGCGGATGACGCCAGGCTGCTCCGCCAGCTCCGCCTCGGGGTGACGGTCAACCCGTCGAGCTCCGGAAACTACAACCTTGAGCCCGTGGCCGAGACTCCCCTGGGCACGACGCTCGAATCGGTGAAGCAGCGGTTTGGGCGCATGGGGCTCGAGGTTGCGTGGCACGGCACAGGCCATGTGCTGCTGCCGAGCGATGTACTCGACGCCTTCTTGCTCGCCCTCTCGGAGTGCCTGGAGAATGTGCGCAGGCATGCCGGCGTGAGCAACGCGCACGTGACCATCACGGAGGACGAGACCACCGTGCGGGCAATGGTCACCGACCAAGGAATTGGCTTTGTGCTCGACGAGGTCGATGAGCAGAGTCTCGGATACAAAGAATCAATCGTCGGCCGGCTCAAAGAGGTCGGCGGCAATGCGCGTCTCTTTTCGGCGCCGGGGGCTGGCACGACCGTCGTGCTGGAGGTTCCTCGCACATGACCTATCCCGACCTCGGAGAGAACACTCTCGGGGTGATCTTCGGCAAACGCCGAGGACTCCCCGGAGACGTGCCCACAGTGCGCACGCTCCGTCAAGCAAAAGAGATGGGCTCGAGCCTGGGAACCGGCTTTCTCGGCGTTGGCGCTGGCGTCATCGCCGCCCTGCAGATGGTCTACGGGCTCACCCTGCTCGTGTGGAATTGGGATGCCTACCCCGACACCCTCCCCGTGGCTCTTGCCTGGCTCCTGCTGTTGCTGTGTCTCGGCGGGGTCGCGATCTCCATCGCGACCCGCGGAGAGAGCATGCCGAACTGGCTCTTTGCCATCGTGCTCGCCACCGTCTTCGGAGTCATCGCCCTCGACTTTGTCGCCATCTGGCCGCTTGAGAACATCGCAGGGTACGGCACCGCGTCGCTCTGCGCCTCGGCCGGGCTGCTCATCTCGGTTACCCTCCGCCGCTCATGGGAAGTTCTGCTCGCAGCGGCGGGAGTTGCCGTCGTGCTCGCCTGGGGCATCCTCGTCAACGGGCCGGTGACCACGACCACACTGCCCAGCCAACTCGGCTTTCTCGCTCTCGCGGTGTTCCCCACCGTCGCGGGCATCTACATCGTTCGCCGGTTTCGCAGGCTTGTGCAGACCGAACTCGACAGGGTTCTCGTGCAGAGCACCGTCTCGGCGCCGCGCTTCGCCGTCGGGATGCTCGCCTCAGAAGAGCTCGCCCGGCTCGACCTCGCGGCCGAGGAACTCCTTGACTCTGTAGCAACGGGACGGCTCTCGCTCCCCCTCGATTCGCGGATGGCATCGAGGGCGGCCTCGCTCGCGACGGAACTGCGCCTGCATCTCATCGAGGGACGACGCGAAACCTGGCTCTATCACGCCGTAACCGAGTCGGAGACGCTCGGGCGATCGGTCACGCTCAGTGACCGCAGCAGCCTCGCGGGCCTGCTGGGACGCCGGCAGCGCGACGGTTTGCTCTCCGCGGTCTGGTTGCTCGTAAGCGACCGCGCAACCCGCCCGGCGACGGTCGAGATCACCATTGGGCCGGCCTCTGCAGCCGATCGGCCTCGCACCGACGGCACGATTTCGGTGCCCATTGTGATCACCACCACCGGCATCCCCCGCAATCGCGTGGACCCCTCGACGTGGGAAGCTATCGGAAAGGTCGGCAGATATACCGACTCGACCTATGACTCAAGCCTGCGTGTCGAGATCAACTGTCTCGTAGACAACCCAGCTGACCATTAGCATTCAAGGCGTAGAGAGAACTAAAGGGGAAACAGTGTCAACTGCTCAGCCGCTCCGACTGGCGATCGTCGATGATCACAAAATGCTTCTGGGGGCCCTCACAGAGTGGGTGCGCTCTGCAGCACCAGATATCAACCTCGTCGCCGCTGTTTCTAGCTGGCCCGAGCTGCTGACGCATCCGCAGTTTCCCGTCGATGTTGTGCTGCTCGACCTCGACCTCAAAGACAACCTGCCGATCTCTCTCAAGATCTCCACGCTCCGCACCGCGGGCGTGAAGACCGTGCTCATGAGCACATACTCCGAGCCGAATGTTGTTCGCGAGGCCCTCGCGGCTGGCGCCCTCGGCTATCTCGTCAAGAGCGAAGACGCCTCGATGATCGTCGAGGCCATCCGCGCGGCGTCCAACAACGAGTCGTTCATCTCGGCGGAACTCGACCTTGCCATCAACGCGACAGAGGTCGGCGGTGCCCCCAAGCTCAGCGCCCAGGAACGCCGCGTCATGGCACTCTATGGGGGTGGCGAGCCCGTTAAGGCCGTTGCCTACCAGCTCGGAATCTCTGAGGAGACGGCCAAGTCGTACCTCAAGCGCATTCGCGAGAAGTACCGCATCGCGGGGATCGACGTTGGCACCAAGGTTGCCCTTCGTAAGCGCGCCATCTCTGACGGCATCCTGCTGCGCAGCGACGGCCCGCGCGAGTTCTAGCTTCTGCGCTGCCTCGGAGTTTTCACCATCGCGGTGATCGCCCAGGCCAGTAGCACGAACAGCAGCACATTGCGCAGCGTGAGCACCGCCACCATGAAGACCTCAAGGTCGAGCAGGTAGCCGTAGAGGTACGGGTACACAAAGTGGGTGAGGCCCGCGATCGCCAGTGCGATAGCCGCGGGCACGCGAAACGCTCGTGCGGATGCTGCGCCGACGAGCCCGAAAATGATGGGCACCGCGAGCCATGCGATGAACTGGGGCGAGCCGACCTTATTCACGGCGATGAAGGCCACGACGAACGCGAGCATCAGAGGCGGAAGCAGGGCCTCCGGCCTCGCCCCCCTGCCCTGTAGCCATACGGCGAGAAGCACAATCGACGCCACGGCAACGGCAAGGATCGCGGTCATGATCTGGGCCACGACATCCGCCCCCGGTCCGAACACCTGATAGGTCAGCAGGTCGTCGTCGTAATAGAGCCCGGCTTCTTGCGCTCCCAGCGCGCCAGCCCACAGCCAGGGCGCGCTCACGGGCGCTTCAATCTGGAGTCCGCGATCTGTCTGCTGCGTGATGAAGCTGAGCAGAACCTCGCCTCCGCCCAGGAGGATCGTGGCGACAACGATGAGGGCCGTGACTACTGCGCCACCCGCGACGACCGACCACCGAGAGCGACTCGCGACCACGATCGCGGCGATTACGGCCGCGGGCCACACCTTGATCCAGGTTGCGACGGCGAGCAGAACCCCCGTCATGAAGGGTCGCTTGGCCAAGAGACACAGAGCGATTATGGCAATGGGCACGGTTATGGAGTCGATGCGCCCAACCGCGATGGGGCCGAGCAACAGCAAGAACGCTGTCCACCACCAACCGACGCGCAAGGCTCGCGAACGGTGCGCCGGAGAGCCAGCGCCGAGAAGGACGGCAAGCGCTGCACAGTTGAGCAGCACAACCAGTACTAGCCACGCGACGATATACCCCTGCGCGCCGCCGACAAAGGCAATAGTCATCGGCAGGAGCGCGAGAACGGGATAGACCCACGGCTCGTCAAAGCCCACCCACGACCCCCCGCCGGCACCCTGCTCAATCCACCACTGATACAGGTACACGTCGCCGAGCGGGTGCCCGTCGCCTGTGAGGGCGAGCCACGAGATCGTCACATTGACGGCAAGAAAGGCCACCCACAGCCAAATAACGCCGGTCGTCGAGATGGTGCGCGTCACGCGAGAAGCTCCGCGACCGTGGGCGAAATCGCAGCGACGAGTTGTCGCACCGTGAACGGCCCACCCTGTGATGCCCGCTCCCCCGATCGCGAATGGATGATCACTGCGGCGGCGGCGAGCTCAGCCAGTTTCCACTCCCCCGTCGCTGCGATGTCGGCGGCGTGAGTTGCCACGAGGGCGCCCAGGATGCCCGCGAGCACGTCCCCGGGGCCCGCGGTTGCAAGCCACGGGGTTGCGGTCGGGCAGCGGATGACAGCGCCGGCCGGGGTGACGACGACGCTGCGGGATCCTTTGAGAAGACCCACCGCAGAGGCGAGCTCGGCTCCCCTGATAGCGCTTGAGACAGGGTCGGCGGCCACCGACGCCCTGCTCACGCCCAGCAGGGCTGCGAGCTCCCCGTGGTGAGGGGTCATGACGATGGGGCCAACCGGCACGCCGGCGAGTGAG
>NZ_JBACFR010000305.1:0-4105 GCF_056262345.1 Homoserinimonas sp. | reverse complement strand
ATACATAAATCAATAGTGTTTCGGCGGCCATAGCGCGAGGGAAACGCCCGGTTACATTCCGAACCCGGAAGCTAAGACTCGTTGCGCCGATGGTACTGCAGGGGGGACCCTGTGGGAGAGTAGGACACCGCCGGACTTCTTTGTAAGAAAGCCACCCCAGTTATCTGGGGTGGCTTTTTTGCATTTAAGAGGTTGTTCTGTAGGGCTGGCTCTGGCGATGCATTGCTGGTGGCGCATTGCTGGTGGCGCATTGCTGGTGGCCGCGCCTCACATGTCCAGTGCTCGGTAGCATGGCCAGACTATGAACTACCTTTCACCCGAGACCCGGGCCGCCATCGAACGGCTGATTGCGGCGGGCAACGCTGCGTCCACGCCAGATGCCCTCGAGCGGTTGGCAAGCATCCGGAGCGCACTGGCTGCTCTCGAGGCGGACAAGGCCACTCTGGCGGCCGTGCGCGATGCCGTGAGTGCCGGCCGCAGCTGGGACGAGATCTCTGCGACCGCGGGGCTCAAGCCGGCGGCGGCTAAGTGGCGTTGGCAGGGATCCGACGAGGAGATCGCCGAGAGACTAGAAGCGGGGCGCAAGCGTTCTGCGCGGCCCAGTAGCGTGCCGACTGACCTGCCTGGGCTCTCCGTCGCCGACGCAGCTAAGGCGCTCGGCGTAACGCCACAGGCGGTGTACCTCAGGGTGTCGCGCGGTGGACTGCGCGCCGAAGTCGTGACGCTGGCAGATGGGCGCAGCTACAAGCGCGTCTTTCTCGATGACGCGCAGAAGTAGGCGGCGAGAGATCGCTGCACTGGCGCCGAGCCACGATGTGGCCAGAGTCGGCGCCGATCAGTCGTCCTCAGCTGAAGCCAGCGAGACGTGCTTTGGCTCTACTTGATGAAGACCGTGTAGACCCAGGCGGCAAAGAGTGCCGCAGAAGCAATAACGAGGGCCCAGGACCAGAAGGTGACAGCGCCGCGCGTGCCGTTACGTGGAGTCATGGTTCTATTCTAGGCTGCCGCAGCATCCCTCTTTTGCGCGGGCGCAGCGACGCGAGCAAGGAGCGACTAGCGCTCGATGTCGACGTCTTTGGTCTCTTTGCCCAGGATGAGGGCGACGAGGGTGATGGTGGCCATAACCGAGAGGTAAATGCCGACGAGCGCTGGGCTTCCATCGGCCGTGGTCCACAGCCAGACGGCGATGAACGGTGCAACGGCAGCGCCGAGGATGGAGCTCACGTTGTAGGAGATGCCGGAGCCCGTGTAGCGCACGTTGGTGGGGAACAGCTCGGGCAGTAGGGCGCCCATCGGGCCGAAGGTCATGCCCATGAGGGTGAAGCCCACGATGAGCCACGCCATGACGCCCACGAACCCGGATCCGAGCATGGGCACCCAGACAAGGCCGAACACGATAATGGCGACGGTGACCCAGATCAGCAGCTTGCGACGCCCATAGCGATCTGCCCATGGTCCTGAGACGAGCGTGAAGATGCCGAAGAAGACTACTCCGACGATCATCATCAGCACGAAGTCGTTGTAGCTGTAGCCGAGGCCGGGCAGGACTCCGGGCTCGGTGGGGTCGACGGGGGCGCGCCCGTAGCTCAGGGAGAAGGTGGTCATCAGGTAGAAGAGCACGTAGGTCGCGAGCATGAAGAACGTGCCGAGGATGAGCTCGCGCCAGTTGGAGCGAAGCACGGTGCTGAGGGGCAGCTTGACGAGCTTTCCCTTGGCCGCTGAGGAGGAGAACGCCTCGCTCTCGACGAGTCGCAGCCGCACCCAGAGCCCGACGATCACCATGACGGCGGAGAACAGGAACGGGATGCGCCATCCCCACTCCAGGAAGGCGTCTGACGGTCGGCTGGGATCGGTGGAGGGCAAGAGCGCGGCGATGATGAGGAACAGGCCGTTGGCGATGATGAAGCCAATGGGTGCACCGAGCTGCGGAAAGGTGCCGTACCAGCCGCGCTTGCCGGCGGGAGCGTTCTCGGTTGCGACGAGGGCGGCCCCGCTCCACTCGCCTCCGAGGGCGAAGCCCTGGGCGAGGCGGAGAATGACGAGGAGCAGCGGCGCGAACCAGCCGATTACCGCGTAGGTCGGCAACACCCCGATGAGGAAGGTTGCGATGCCCATCGTGAGCAGGGCGGCGACGAGGGTGGTTTTGCGGCCGACGCGATC
Source organism: Homoserinimonas sp. (assembly GCF_056262345.1). Lineage (NCBI taxonomy): Bacteria > Bacillati > Actinomycetota > Actinomycetes > Micrococcales > Microbacteriaceae > Homoserinimonas > Homoserinimonas sp. The sequence continues at coordinate 1,945 of NZ_JBACFR010000305.1, read as the reverse complement.
ACCCAGGTGCCCGAAGAAGACCGCTCCGAGGGGGCGGGCGACCATGGCCGCCCCGAAGACCGCGAATGACGAGAGAAGAGCGGTTGTGGCATCGCCCGTGGGAAAGAACAGGTGCGGAAAGACCAGCACGGCCGCCGTTGCATAGACGTAAAAGTCATAGAACTCGATCGTCGTGCCGATCAGGCTCGCGAGAATTACGCGCGAGCGAGGGTTGGCCGGTGAAGAGTGGACTGCCGAGGCGGGGGTGGTCATCGTTGCTCCGAATCCTGTGCGTACACGACAGTTTAGGGGCGTATACGGACGACTCGACACGGCCGCCGAATTATTGCGTCACAGAGCGAGCCGCTTGGTCGCGCTGCGAAGCTGGAACGCGGCGATGAGAAGCGCAACGCCGAAGATGATGCCGTAGATACCCACGACCCACACGAGGCTCGTCACGGTCGCCCCAGGAGAGAGCACGAGAGCGATTCCTAGGATGATCGCAAAGACCACGCTGATGGCCGAAGAGACGAATCCCCACGTCTTGGTCGAGGAGCTCTCGGACCCGACGCCGGAAGCAAACCCGACAACGCCGTTGACGAGGGCGTAGATCGCGATGATCCACAGAATGAAGAGCCCGCCGATCGTGCCAAAGATCTGCGGTGAGAAAAGCGCGAAAAGGCCGGCGAGCAGCGAGATGATTCCCTGCACGAGGAGCCAGCCCCAGTACGCAAGGCTCCTTCTCAAGCGGATGGCCTGCGCTATTGCGACGATGCCATCGATCGTGGCGTAGATGCCGAAGACGATGGTGATGCCCACGAGGGCGATGACGGGGGCGATGATCGCGATGAGCCCGAAGACAATTGCGAAGATGCCGCGCAGCAGAACGAACCACCAGATTCCTCGCGCGATGGACGATAGTTCTGAGGTTGAGTCATAGACCATGGCTTCAGGCTAGGACGGGTCAGCGCGAATTCCCAGCGGTTCGCCGCCAACCGAATCTGTCGCGCTAGCGACGGAGGGCGCGCAGAGCGACGGCGGTCGCGATAGCCGCCTCTGCCGCCTCTGCACCCTTGTCTTCTCTCGACCCCTCAAGGCCCGCGCGGTCGAGGCCCTGCTGCTCATCGTCGAGCGTGAGCAGACCGAATCCGACCGGCTTGCCTGTGTCGAGCGCCACCCGGGTGAGCCCGTCGGTGGCAGCGGCCGACACGTATTCGAAGTGGGGAGTGCCGCCCCTGATGATTACGCCAAGGGCGACCACAGCATCCGCCCCCGACTCGAGGGCTGCTTTGGCGACGACGGGCAGCTCAAAACTCCCCGGCACGCGCACGATGGTCACCTCTGCCCCGGCCGCGTCGAGAACCCGACGCGCACCCGCAAGCAGCCCCTCGGTGATCACTTCGTGCCATCGGCCAGCTACGACCGTGATGGACAGCCCTCGGCCGTCGACGGAAAGTGTGGGAGAACCTTCTCCGCTCATAGCGCCTGCTCCTTTCGGCTCTGTCGAGCCATTTCGTCTACGTCGATCGGGTCGAGCGCCGTGATGGTCTGCGGCAGGGTGTGGCCCATGCGGTCACGCTTGGTGCGCAGATATTGCTCGTTGAGGGCGTCGACGCCCACGAGGATCGGTACCTGCTCCGTGACAACAATGCCCCGGTCGGTGAGTTGCTTGACCTTGTCGGGGTTGTTGGTGATGACGCGATCCGAGCGGATGCCCAGCTCCTCGAGAAACGCAACGGCAGCCCCGTAGTCACGGCCGTCGGCAGGCAACCCGAGCGCGACGTTGGCATCGACGGTGTCGAGACCGTTCTCTTGCAGGCGGTAAGCCCTCAGTTTGTTGACGAGGCCGATGCCCCGACCCTCGTGGCCGCGCATGTAGATCACGACGCCGCCCTCGCGCTGAATCGCGTCAAGAGCAGCGTCGAGCTGCGGGCCGCACTCGCACTTGAGGGACCCGAGAACCTCA
>NZ_JBACFR010000304.1:0-8012 GCF_056262345.1 Homoserinimonas sp. | reverse complement strand
CACGCTGCGACGGCGAATGGCACCGTCACGGTGACGAACACGACCGCCACGACGCGGACGACCGCAATGCCGGTGAGTACCCAGCTCAGTGCCGCATTCACGGGAGTCGATGCCACGTGGGCGTCGAAGTTCACTGTCTGGGTGTGGCCGCAGTCTGCTGCAGCGTGCACCGCGACGGCCTTACCCGCAAGCGGGGTTCAGGGAACCTGGGCCACCATCCCCGCCATCTCGACCACGCTCGCTCCTGCGGCATCCGTTGTCTACTGCGTGCGCTCGGTCGCCGCAGAACGCAGCCAGCTTGGCGTGGCGGGTGGCACATTCACCATCACGCCGCAGGCAACCGCAACACTGTCTTTTAGCGGGTCGAGTGCCTGGACAGCTGCGGCGGCGCCTACTACAACGCAGACGACGCGGAGCATCTATCCCGTTGGCACTGTCAGCACCACCAACTGGTACCGCATCAGCGATGTTTCCGGCGCGAACTGTGTCGACGTTGAGTCTGCAACGGATACCAACGGCCGGCCCGTTATCGGTTTCGCCTGCAAGCCCAACAGCGAAGCGGGCAAGACCAACCAACGCTGGAAGCTCACCGCCGACGGCACGTACTACCGCATCTCCACTCAGCTTTCGAGTGGTCGCAGCGTCGTCGTGACGGCGGGCTCCGATACGAGCGGCGCAGCGGTATCGATCAATTCCACGGCCGCCGACGAAGGACGCTGGCAGCTTCAGCAGATTACCGCCGGCGTTTACCAGCTCGTCAATAAAAAGAGCGGGATGTGCCTCACACGAGGTGCCGTAACCGGCAGTGGCACTAGCGCGATCACCGCGCTGAGCCAGACGGCATGCTCTGCCTCTGCAGCTCAGAGGTTCACTTTCACGGCCGATGGTTCCACCATCGTGACAGGGCCAGCGTTTGTTCCGGCCCCGACGACCGTTCCCAACCCGAATGCTCGCTACACGATCAAGACCTCAGGCAGCGCAGACTGCGTCGCGCGATCCGGCAACTCCGCCAACCTCACGACCTCAGCGTGCTCCGACCAGACGGAATGGCGATTCACGCCGGCTGCCTCTGGCGCCGCAGGCTTTTACATCACGATGGCGACACAGTGGGGCAACAGCGCTGGCCTCGCGATGTACGCAGACAGCAACAGCAGCGGGGCCGACATTGATCTGGGACCACTGTCGACGAATGACACCCGCTATCGGTGGACGGCTGTGGCGCAGGCCGACGGCAGCTACCAGCTGAGAAACGTGGCTAACACACGGTGCCTCAATTCGAGTCTCAACCTCACGACCTGCTCAGCGAACCCATCTCCTAAGGTCCAGCTCGAAATGGTAGGCAACCCGAACCCTCCCGCGGCTGACCTCACCTGCACACAGGGCCAGTGGACTGCCACGTATTCCTGGCCCGTGCCTACCAACTATCAGTCAGAAGTGCTTTACCGGGCCTACGTTGGCAAGACCCTCATGACATCGACGATCGATGGCTGGCAGACGTTCCAACTCAGCAGCGGCAACACCGCCGCATTTGCTGAGGGTCAGTCGTATGCGGTCACCGTGGAGCAGACGGTCAAGGGCACAAACACGTGGACGACGGTAGGCACGAGTCTCTTCACGAAGGTCGCGACAGACGGAAGCGCCAGCCCATTCCTGTGCGGTGCGCCGTGATCTCCATGAAAAAAGCGACTAGCGCACTAATCCTCGGAGCAGCCCTCGCGTTGGGTCCGACCCTCACCGCAACAGCCGCCCCAGGCGGACTTGAGGTGAGCCGCGATGGCGTCAGTTACAGCTCTAGCCTTTCTGGTTCATTGCTGGCGGATATCGCGACAATGGTGCCGGGGGATGCCCAGCAGGGTTCCATCTATGTGCGCAACTCCAGCAGCAAGCCAGGCTTTCTCCGCATCGTGCTGAGCAACGTCTCTTATTCCGATCTCGACTTGGCCAACGCGATCTCGGTACTCGCAACGGTAGGCGGGGTCAGCGGCCAGCGGATTCCGATTTCGCTCGCTGATCCGTGCTGGGTGCTCTCTGAAGGACAGGTTGTGCCGTCGAACGGTGTTTCTCGCATCGATCTCGGCGCTGCATTGGGAAACCTTGATGGCCTCAGAGGTCAGGGGGGCACCGCCAATGCCTCGCTCGGAATTTCGCTGAGTGACCTCACGCCGGGGAGCCTCTCGCCCTCGAATTGCGGAGTTCCCGATGTGGCAATCCCCGTCACCCCTGGAGCAGTTGGACGTGGCATGGTGTCGACTACCTCCGATCCTCCCGCATCCGAGAGCGGCGGTCTCGTGGCCAACGATCCTGACCTTCCCGTTCTCGGCCTGGAAGATGCCCTGGGGATTGACCCCAACACCTGGCATCTCTGGGAGGAGTACTGGGTTCTCGTCCCGATGGGCGCGTTCGTTGTTGGCACAATGATGTTCGGAGTCGTCTTCTGGCGGCGACGACGCGACGACGAGCAGACGGAGAGTGCAGCATGAGCGAGCGACGAGCGGCACGGATCGAGTCTGATACCAAGCCCCGAGGGCTGTTTTATTACATTGGTGTTGCTTTGAGTGCGGGATTGCTCGCCCTCGTCTTGCTTGTTGGTGTGATGGTCATCGTGGTCCCTGCCGCCACGGGCTCGACCCCCATGACAGTTCTTACCGGTTCGATGGAGCCGACGTACCCGCCGGGCACTCTTGTGATCGTGCGCCCGACCGACGCGCAAGAGATCCGAATCGGCGATGCCATCACGTACCAGATCGAGTCGGGTAAGGACGCCGTGGTCACGCACCGGGTCGTCTCTATCACCCAAGACACGAAGGGCGAGGTGAGTTTCGTCACGAAGGGCGACGCAAACGGTGCCGCTGACGCTCTGCCCGTGCAGCCCGTGCAGATCAAGGGCAAGGTTTGGTATGCCGTGCCGTGGATCGGATACGCCAACAACCTGCTCAATGGTGACCTTCGAGGGTGGCTGATTCCCACTATTGCCGTCGTGTTGTTCCTCTACGCGGGATACATGCTCGCAAGCGGGATAACGTCGGCCGTGCGAAAGCGTCGAGATGCTGCTCAGCCCGAGGCGGACGCTCGATCGGTCGACGACGCTGAGCGGGCCGACGAATCAGCGAGCGATATCAGCCACGTGCGCTGACGTCACCGCGATGAGATCTGCCGGGGCGAGCTCAATGTCAAAGCCGCGCCGGCCTCCGCTCACGAACACCGTTTCGAACAGCTCCGCCGTCTCGTCGATGACGGTTGTGTGACGGTTCTTCTGCCCAACAGGGCTGATGCCGCCGACCACGTAGCCGGTCTTGCGTTCGGCGACCGCAGCATCCGCCATTGCCGCTTTCTTGCCACCGACCGCCGCCGCCAACGCCTTGAGGTCGAGCTTTGCCGTCACCGGCACAATCCCCACGACAAGGCGACCGTCGACATCCGCGAGCAGGGTCTTGAAGACCCGGTCGGGTTCAAGCCCGAGGGCGGAGGCGGCCTCAAGGCCAAAGTTGGTCACGGCTGGGTCGTGCGCATAAACGTGCGGTATGAATCGGATGCCCGCTCCGCTGAGAGCGACGGTGGCAGGGGTTCCCGTTGAGGCCATGGCTACTCGGCTCTAAAGAGCTGCATCGAGGCAGGAGCCATCGTGACCTGGGCGCCGGGGTCGTGAACGTCGGGACCCGTAATGTCGAGTGCGGAATCCCACAGCAGCGTGTAGGACGAGACTCCCGGGTGGCGGGGCAGGGTCACCGTCTCAGGCTCCTCCCGCCCCTGCACGACCAGCAGAATGCGATTGAAGTCCTCGTGCTCGGGTGTCGACGCCGCCACATACTGCAGCACGCGCTGGGCGGGTGAATCCCAGTCTTCCGTCGACATCGTCTCGCCAGCGCCGTTGTACCAGTCCATCTGGCTGGCAGAAGGTACGGTCTCGTCTGAGCGGCCAAAGCGCACCGGTCGCAGCGCTGGGTTCTCGCGGCGAAGACGAAGCAGACGCTTCGAAATCTCGAAGAGATCCCGTTGCCAGTCGTCGTGCTCCCAGGGCAGCCAGCTCAGCTCGTCGTCGTGGCAGTAGGCGTTGTTGTTGCCCTGCTGGGAGCGGCCAAACTCGTCGCCAGCGGTGAGCATCGGAACGCCGGCGGAGAGCAGCAACGTGCCTAAGAGGTTGCGCATCGCTTTGCGCCGCGCTGTGGTGATGTCGAAGTCGTCGGTGGGGCCTTCTACGCCGTGGTTGAACGATCTGTTGTCGTCCGTGCCGTCGCGGTTGTCCTCCCGGTTCGACTCATTGTGCTTGTGGTCGTAGGTCGTGAGGTCGGCCAGTGTGAACCCGTCGTGAGCGGTGATGAAGTTCACGCTCGAGAGGGGACCCCTCTCGTCGGCGAAGACATGGGCCGAGCCGGCGAAGCGCCGTGCCATGCTGCCGATTCCCTGCAGCGCAACACCATCCCGGCGCTCGGCGGCAATGTCGGTGAGCCAGAAGTCGCGCATCCTGTCGCGGTAGCCGTCGTTCCACTCGATCCAGCCCGGAGGGAAGTTGCCGGTTTGCCACCCGCCGGCGCCGATGTCCCAGGGTTCTGCGATCATCTTCACGCCCTGAAGCTCTGGGTCATTAACGATGGCCGTGAGCAGCGGATGCTCGGGGTCGAATTCGTGGTGTTCGTTGCGCCCCAGGGTCGCGGCCAGGTCGAAGCGGAAACCGTCGATTTGAACGTCGTTCGCCCAGTACCGCAACGAATCGAGCACGAGGCGTTGCGATGCCGGGTGGGCCGTGTTGAGGGAGTTGCCGCAGCCTGTGACGTCGATGTATTCGCCCTCGGCATTCTGGCGATAGTAGGCAGCATCATCGATACCGCGCAGGCTCGTCGTCGGACCTTCCGGCCCCTGCTCGGAGGTGTGATTGTAGACAACGTCGAGGATGACCTCAAGGCCCGCCTCGTGCAGCAGCTTAACCATTCCCTTGAACTCGCGCAGCACTGCGGCGGGCCCGGCCGCACGGGCCGCTGCGGTGGCATAGTCACGATGCGGAGCAAAGAATCCGAGAGTGTTGTAGCCCCAATAGTTGATGAAGCCGAGCCGTCGAAGCCGCTCTTCGCTCACCGACTGATGGACGGGCAAAAGCTCGATCGCCGTCACACCAAGATCGAGCAGCTGCTCGATGGCCGATTCGTGCGCGAGCCCGGCATAGGTGCCGCGGAATTCGTCGGGAACCGCAGGATTGAGCCGCGAAATCCCTTTCGCGTGCGCTTCATAGATGACCGTGTGGTCGAGGGGCGTTGCTGGTTTTGTTGCGCCGTTCCAGTCGAAGCCGCCGTCGTCGACACACGAACGCCATCGCCCGGCGCTCACACGGTCGAAGCCGCGCGCGTACGGGTCGAGCAGATGGCGAGACGCGTCGAACCGTGGGCCTTCGCCGCTCACTCGCACCGAGTACCGGGTGTCGCCCACGAGGTCGGGGTGCGTCACCGACCAGACTCCGTGCTCGTCGCGGCTCATCTCGGCGGTGGCGGTAACGCGGTCGCCCCGGTTATCAAAGATGCACAATTCCATGGATGTCGCGTGCTCAGACCAGACCCGAAGGTGGCCGCCGGCACCCGTCACTCGCACACCAAGGTCGCGCAGAGGATCGGTGGAGATCATCGTCCTAGAGTAGAACCTATGCCCGTCTACCTGGACCATGCGGCGACCACGCCCATGCTCCCCGCCGCCCGCGCCGCCCTCATCGCGGCCCTCGATCTTGTGGGCAATCCGTCATCCATTCACACGCACGGGCAGTCAGCCAAACGCATGCTCGAAGAAGCACGCGAGGTGATCGCCGGATCACTCGGATGCGACCCCATCGAGATCGTGTTGACCTCCGGTGGCACAGAATCGGTGAACCTGGGCGTCAAGGGGCTGTTCTGGGCTCGCGACACGTCAGTGGTCTCGCGCAAGCGCATCCTTGTTCCCCGCGGCGAACACCACGCAACGATCGATGCCGCCGAGTGGCTCGTGGCTCATGAGGGTGCCGTCATCGAGTGGTTGCCGATCGATGAACTGGGGCGCATCTCCATCGACTCGGTTGCCCAGTCGTTGCGGGAGCACGATGATATTGCCCTGGTGACCATGCTCTGGGCCAACAACGAGGTGGGCACGGTGCAGCCGGTCGCTGAGATCGTGGCGTTGGCAGCCGAACGCGGCGTTCCAGTCCACGTAGATGCCGTGGCCGCATACGGCCATCTGCCGGTTTCTCTGCGCGAGAGCGGTGCCGCCGCGATTAGCGTGTCCGCCCACAAGGTCGGTGGGCCGCTGGGCATGGGGGCGCGCGCCCTCGCTCCCACGGCCGTAGTCGAGCCCCTGCTTCATGGAGGCGGGCAGCAGCGCAATGTGCGCTCCGGCACGCAGGATGCACCTGCTGCAGTGGCGTTCGCCGCCGCCGTCGAGCATCCTCCTGTTTCTCTCAAGCACCTGCGTGATGCGCTGATCACGGGTGTGCGCTCGGCCGTGCCCGACGCCGTGCTGCGCGGCGACCCGCATGATCGTCTCGACAACAACGCCCACTTCACCTTTCCCGGCTGCGCGGGGGATTCCCTTCTCTTCATGCTCGATTCCGCAGGCATCTCAGCGAGCACGGGGTCGGCCTGCCAGGCCGGAATCCCCGAGGCATCCCACGTTCTGTTGGGCATTGGCCTGAGCGAAGCCGAGGCCAGGGGAGCCCTGCGGTTCACGCTCGGACACGATTCGACCGCCTCCGACATTGAGGCTCTTCTCTCGGTGTTGCCCGATGCCGTGGCAAGGGCCAGACGCGCCGGTTATAGCAACAGAGCGGTGTGACCCTCACTCGGTGAGCTATGGGCGTTCCCCTCGCGCTCGCCGCCCACTACGCTCAGGCGTCATGGATGCAACGACGCATGTCAGCAGGGCGACTATCGCTCGATACGCGGTCGGTTCGCTGGGCACCGGAGGGTTCGCCACGCTGCCCGGACTCGTGCTCGTCTACTACTTGACCGACACCCTCGGCATAGCGGCGCTCGCCGCCGGCCTGATCGTGACCCTCGCCAAGGTGTGGGACGTGATCATCGATCCCGTCATCGGGGCCACAAGCGATGCGAGCCTCGCGCGCACGGGCTCGCGGCGCAGGTTCATGATGCTCGGCGGTCTCACCCTTCCCGTGTTTTTCTTTCTCACCTTTGCGGTGCCGGCGGGGCTCGGCCCGGTGGCCTCAGGAGTGTGGGTCACCCTGGCGTTTGTGTTGTGCGCCACGGCATTCAGCCTGTTTCAGGTGCCCTATATTGCGCTGCCGGCTGAGTTGACATCCGGCTACGACGATAGGACGGGACTGCTCACCTGGCGGGTCGTCGTGCTCACCCTGGCCATTTTGCTCTTCGGTGCTGGGGGTCCCATCCTGCGCGGACTGGCCGACGATGCCCGCGTCGGTTACTTGGTGATGGCGGCGGTCGCCGGCCTCGTGATCGGCGCTGGCATGCTGATCTCCTCGAGGGTTGCGCCACAGTCGCATTCGTTTGCGTTCATTCCGCAGCGCCGGTCGCTCGGGGTGGCTTATCGAGACGGCGCGGCAACGCTCGCCCGTAGTGCGCCATTCCGTGCGCTGCTCGCCACGTTCATGCTCCAGGGGTTGGCGACGGGGCTCATGCTTGCGGGTGCGCAGTACGTGGCGACGTGGGTCCTTCGGTCCGAAGATGCGGTGACTCTGCTTTTCGTTGCGCTCATCGCTCCGGCGCTGCTGCTGGCGCCCGTCTGGGGCGTCGTTGCGCGTCGCCTGGGCAAGTACCGCACATTCGTGATCGCGAGCGGGGTGTTCGCGCTCGCGGCGGCAAGCATGATCGCGCTCATCTGGGCACCCGGGGGGTGGGTCTATCTGCCCGTCGCCGTTGCGGGGGCCGCCTATGCCGGCATGCAGTCGTTGCCCATGGCGATGTTGCCGGATGTCATTTCCTACGACGCTAGAACCAACGGGTCCGGCAAGGCCGGCACCTTCAGCGGGGTGTGGACGGCGGGGGAGACGACGGGAATGGCGCTCGGAGCGACCACACTCACCATTG
>NZ_JBACFR010000303.1:0-3876 GCF_056262345.1 Homoserinimonas sp. | reverse complement strand
CGCCGGAAAGCTCGGCGACCGGTTTGGCCGCAAGAAGCTCTACATCATCGGAGTCGTGCTCTTTGGCATCACGAGCGTTGCCATCGGGCTCGCGGGCAGCATCGAGGGCGTTCTCGTCTTCCGTGCCCTGCAGGGCGTGAGCGCGGCACTCCTCATGCCGCAGACCATCGCGCTGCTTCGCTCCACCTTTCCCCGGGAGAAGTTCGGCATGGCGGTGGGCATCTGGGGAGGAGTCTCCTCCGTCGCCATCGCCGGTGGGCCGCTCGTCAGCGGCCTGCTCGTGCAGAGCGTCGGCTGGGAATGGGTCTTCTACATCAACGTTCCGTTCGCCATCATGGGCATCGTCATGGCAGCCATCGTGGTTCGCGAAACCGCGGCCGAAAAGGGCGGCGGCATCGACATCCTGGGCATCATCCTGCTCGCCGGCGCGCTCTTCGCCGTCGTGTTCGCCGTTGTTCAGGCCCAGGTCTGGGGCTGGGGCAGCGCCGCGACCATCGGCGTTTTTGTCGCAGCACTCGTTCTCTTTGCGCTGTTCATCCTCGTCGAATCGCGCGTCAAGAATCCGCTCCTGCCGCTCAGTCTCTTCAAGTCGGCCGGCGTGAGCGTGGGCGGGCTCGTCTTCGTGGCCAACTTCTTCTCCATCCTCGGCGTCACGTTCTTGCTCACCCTCTTCCTCATGAACTCGCTCGGCAACACCACCGCCACCGCGGGCCTCATGATGCTGCCGATGAGCCTCTTCTCGATTCCGTCGGCCCCCATCGGCGCCCTGCTCACCGCCAAGATCGGCCCGCGCAAGGTTGCCGCGATGGGCCTCGCGCTCATGGCGATCGGCCTGGCAGCACTCACCCTCGTCACGGTCGACACCCCGTATCTGATGATGGCCATCCCGTTCGTGGTCATTGCATTCGGCTCCGGCTTTGCCATCCCCTCTGGCGCCGACCTCATCGTCGGGGGCGCCCCCGTGCACCTCGCCGGCGTGGCCAGCGGGTTCCAGACCACGTGCATCCAGGTCGGTGGCGCCATCGGCACCGCCATCCTCTCGGCGATCGTCGCCGGCAAGGTGCTGCCCGCCGTTGCGGCAACCTCGCTTCCATCGGATGCCGTCGAAGCCGCAGCAACGGGCGTCACCTTCGATGGCTTCCCGGCCGTGAACCTCGCGTTCGTCGACGGAATGCACATCGGCCTCTGGGTTGCCGCCGCACTCTGCGCGGTCGTCGCAGCACTCGTGATGGTGGCGATTCGCGAGCCTAAGCGCGCCTAGCGGACGGGGCACCGCGGCCTGAGCAGGCACCCATCCGGGCCCCTGCTCAGGCCGCGATCTTCAGAGGCTCAACTCCACCAGAACAGTCCCGGCCTCGCCCGGCCGGCCCACGACGCGAAACCCGGCCGCCACGAACAGCGAGAGGGTGCCGTGATAGAGCTCGGCGGCGCTCGGTGCACCCCGGGGGGTGTCAACCGCATACCCCTCAACGGTGCGGGCCCCGCCTTCACGGGCCGCCTCGACCGCCGCCGCAAGCAGCTCGCCGGCAATTCCCCGCCGCCGAAACCCCACCTTCACCACGAAGCAGGTCACCGCCCACACGGAGGGATCGTCGCGGGGATGCTCGGTCGAGCGCAGGTGGGTCGATGCGAGCAGCCGCGGGTAAGCAGTCCTGGGCTCGACGGCGCACCAGCCGACCGCATCGTCGCCGAGGTACGCGACGAGCCCTGGGCCGTGGCGCGCATCGGCGCTCGCCTGCTCGCGGTCGTCGCAGAGCATCCGCCGCTTCTCGCCGTCGCTTGCCTGCCATTCGCGGCCCCGCAGCTTGAAATATTGGCAGAAGCAGTGGGCGGGATCACCGCGCACCCCAAAGACGCCGACCATGTCGGCCTCTGGCACGTCTGTCGCTGGCGCGATGCGCAGCGCTCCCGCGGTGTCGACCACGCGAACACGCTACCCCTGGCGCGCGGGTTCGTCACCCGCTCAAAACCCGACCTGAGAATCCACTGTTGAGTCCGTGTGAATTGGCACATACTGCCCCTGAACAATCTCGTCTACCCACGGTCCCATTCCCCCGCTTGGAGAAAGTAGGTCCCCTTGTATCGACGTGCATTGGCGGTCGCCGCAGTCGTGGCACTGGCCTTCCCCGCATCCGCAGCGTTAGCTGCCCCGAGTGATGATCCATCGTCCAAATTCGAGAAGGCCGAATCGCGAGGTCAGGTGAGCGCCACGGTGAGTCCGCTCAGCGCTGACGGCAATGGCAACGTCACCGTCGTGGTGGAGTTGGCGGGCGATCCGGTAGCCGTCGTGCAGGCAGAGAAGGGCCGCGACCTCACCGAGGCGGAGCGCTCGTCGGTCGAGAAGACGCTTGAGGCGGCGCAGCAGCCCGTCGTCGACGCGGTCAACGCGGAGGGCGGAGCGGTCGAGGCCACCATGCAGTCGGCCTACAACGGCGTGCAGGCCACGATCCCGGCGGCCGCAGTTGACGCGGTTGCGGCGATCCCTGGTGTCATCGCGCTGCATTCCGCGCGCACCTACACGGTCAACAATGCCGTCTCGGTGCCGTTCCTCGGGGTGCCGCAGGTGTGGCAGAGCACGGGGTACACGGGCGAAAACGTCAAGGTTGCCATCATCGACACGGGCATCGACTACACGCACGCCAACTTCGGCGGCCCCGGCACGGTGGAGGCCTATGAGGCAGCCAACGCCGCTGAGACACAGCCCGCTGACCCGGCTCTCTTTGGTCCGGATGCTCCGCGCATCAAGGGCGGTTGGGATTTTGTCGGCGACGATTACAACGCCAATGACGACACGAGCGTGCCCGCCCCCGACCCGAACCCGCTTGACTGCAACGGTCACGGCAGCCATGTTGCCGGCACCACGGGCGGCAACGGCGTAACGGCAGACGGCGCCACCTACAACGGCCCCTACGACGAGTCGACGGCATCGCAGGAGTGGAAGATCGGCCCAGGGGTCGCCCCCCAGGTCGACCTCTACGCCCTTCGCGTGTTCGGCTGCGATGGCTCGACCAACGTCACCGTGGCCGCAATCGACTGGGCCGTTGCTAACGACATGGACGTGATCAACATGTCCCTGGGCTCGAGCTTCGGCCGCGCCGACGACCCCGAGGCTGTTGCTTCGGCCAACGCCATCGGCGCCGGCGTTGTCGTCGTCGCCTCGGCGGGCAACGCGGGTCCGAGCCCCTACATTGCGGGCTCCCCTGGCTCGGGAGAAGGCGTGATCTCGGTGGCCGCAGTCGACAGCACCGAGCGTTTTCCCGGAGCACCCGTCACCGTCAACGGCGTAGCGGTTCCGGCCATCAACGCCAACGGGGCAGACCTTTCGGGCCTCCCCGCGCTCACGGTGGTTCGCCTGGTGGATAACCCTGCGACGGCCGAGAACGAGGCGCTCGGATGCTCGACCGCCGCCTACACAAGCAACGGTGTCGTCGCGGGCGGCAATCAACTCGCGGTGATGGAGCGTGGCACCTGTGCCCGCGCGGCCAAGCCAATCTTCGCCCAGCAGGCAGGGGCAGCCGCGGCGCTCATGGTCAACAACACGAATGACTACCCGCCGTTCGAGGGTGAGATCATGTCGAACCCCGACACGGGCGAGGCGTTCACCGTGACCATCCCGTTCCTGGGCGTTCGTGCGTCTGATGGGGCTGCGTTTGTTTCTGGCGCTCCCGCCACCATCGTGGCGGCCGATCTGCAGAACCCCGGCTTCAGCGGCTACGCATCGTTCTCGTCGAACGGTCCGCGCAGCGGCGATAGCGGGGTCGGTGTGGATGTTGCGGCTCCCGGAGTCTCGATCGTCTCGACGGGCGTCGGCACCGGCAATGGGCCTGCGACCATCTCGGGCACGTCGATGGCCGCTCCCCACGTTGCGGGCGTCGC
>NZ_JBACFR010000302.1:0-8938 GCF_056262345.1 Homoserinimonas sp. | reverse complement strand
GCCGCCCGTGCCTGCGCCGCCCGTGCCTGCGCCGCCCGCGCCTGCGCCGCCCGCGCCTGCGCCGCTCGTGCTGCGCGCCGCCCGCGCGCTGCCCGCGCCTCTGTACGCCCCGCACAACGGGTGAGGGGTCCCACATTCGACTTCCCGAAGCGCGGGAGGGCGAATATGGGACCCCTCGACGGAGTTGCCCCGAGCGGATGCCTAGCGGTCGGTGCCGCGCAGGCGTCCGATGAAGGACATCAGGTGGTAGACCACGAGGGCTGCGATCGTGCCCAGGATGATGCCGCCAAACGTGATGCCGTCGCCCCCGAGTGTGAAGTCGGCGATCGCCACGATGAGGGCGATGCCGGCGGTGAACTGGTTCTTCGGCTTGCCGAAGTCCACCCTGTTCTCAACCCAGATGCGCACACCGATGATGCCGATGAGGCCGTAGAGCGCGGTCGTGACGCCGCCGAGAACTCCCGCGGGGATCGTGAAGATGATCTCGCCGATCTTGGGGGAGAGGCCGAGCAGGATGGCGGCGATGCCAGCGACCCAGTAGGCGGCGGTGGAGAAGACCCGCGTCGCCGACATGACGCCGATGTTCTCGCCGTACGTGGTGGTGGGCGAACCGCCGCCGATGCCGGCGATGACGGTAGCGAGGCCGTCGGCGAAGAGGGCGCGACCGGTGAGGGGGTCGAGGTTGCGGTCGGTGAGCTGGCCGACGCCCTTGACGTGTCCGACGTTCTCAGCGATCAGCGCGAGCACGACGGGCAGGAACATCAGGTAGAGCGGCAGGTACTCGAAGCCGAAGGTGGGCGTGATGAACTCCGGCAGGCCGACCCAGGCGGCAGCCTCGACGGCGCTGAGGTCGACCTCGCCCTGCGTCATGGCAAAGAGGTACCCGATGACGACGCCGATGACGATCGAGAGGCGGCCGAGCATCCCCTTGAAGAGAACCGTGACGAGGACGACCGAGAGCAGCGTGACGCCCGCGGTGAGAGGTGCCTGCTCAAAGTTGTTTTTGGCGGCGGGGGCGAGGTTGAAGCCGATGAGGGCGACGATTGTGCCGGCAACGACGGGCGGCATGAGCTTGTTGATCCAGCCGGTGCCCGAAATGTGCACGACGACGCCGATGACCGCGAGCAGAGCTCCGACCACGATGATGCCGCCGAGGGCGACGCTCTTGCCATCGGATGCCACGGCGGCCGTGATCGGCGCGATGAACGCGAACGACGACCCCAGGTAGGAGGGCAGCTTGTTCTGCGTAATGATCAGGAACAGCAGTGTGCCGATGCCCGAGAACAGCAGGGTGGTGCTGGGCGAGAATCCCGTGAGCAGCGGCACGAGGAAGGTCGCACCGAACATCGCGACAACGTGCTGGGCGCCGAATCCGATCGTGCGGGGCCAGCTCAAGCGTTCCTCGGGCATGACTATCTCGCTAGCGGCGACATCCTTGCCGTCGCCGTGCAGTTTCCAGGGAAGTGCCATGGTGCTCCTTGTTGAATGCTGATGTGCGGTGCTGGCCGCAAAAGGGCCTCGTCGAGATTAGCGCTGGCAGGCCCTGCGCGGCTGCTCCGTTACAACCGGAGCTGAGCCGTGAAGGCCCGGATGCGCTCAGCGGGAGCCTTGACCACGCGCCGGTCGTAGCTGAGCAGGCCGTTGATCTCGTCTTCGACGTCGCTGAGCTGCGTGTAGACGGTGGCGGAGAGCCCTTGGGCGATCGCAGGCACAATTTGCTCCTCATGCAGTTTCACCAGGGCGTCGGCAAACCGATCAGGGTCGTCGAAGCGCTTGTAACCGAACACGCTTGCGCCCCACTCGTGCCCCGGAATGCGCAGGCTGTAGCCCCCGTATTCGGTGAGCGCGAGCACTCTGCCATCCGCACGAGGTGCCCGGAATGCCCGAAAGTACACGTGCAGACTGTGCAGGTCGCCCCCGCCTTGGTCGTGCCATCCGCTCGCGTGATCCACCGGCCTGGTGGGGTCGAGCTGTCGCAGCTCGCGGGTGGCATCGAGCGCGTCGAACTGCCCCCACCCCTCGTTGAATGGCACCCACAGCGCGAGGCTGGGCACACTGCGCAGCAGCTCGACCGTGTCGCGCAGTTCGCGACGGAACTGCTCTCGGCCACCGGCATCCGCCCGCCCGAAGGCCCGATAGTGCTTGTCGTTGAGCCGCAGCGGCGCCACGGCGGGAATCGTGATGACGGCCGGGTTGTAGCTGCTGCCTCCGTTGACGGCGTCTTGCCACACGAGCATGCCGATGCGGTCGCAGTGGTGGTACCAGCGCATTGGCTCGATCTTGATGTGCTTGCGCAGCATCGTGAAGCCGAGGTCCTTCATGGTCTGGATGTCGTAGATCATCGCCTCGTCGGAGGGCGGCGTGTAGAGCCCGTCGGGCCAGTAGCCCTGGTCGAGCACTCCCGCGTGAAAGTACGGTTCGCCGTTGAGCAGCAGGCGCTGAACCCCGGATGCATCGGGGCCGACTCCGAACGATCGCATGCCGAAATAGCTGGTAACGGTGTCGTCGCCGAGTGTTACGCGCACGTCGTAGAGAAACGGATGCTCGGGGCTCCACGCGCGAACGTCGGAGAGAGGGATGCGCGCGGCAGTGCCCGGGGTGACTTCGGCGACGGCGACGACGGTGCCGTCGGCCGAGACGGTGACGCTGGCCGAGCCTGGTGCCGAGCCCGGTGCGGAGGCCTCGACGAGAACGTCGACTGCTGAATCGGCCAGCTGCGGCGTGAGCACAAGCCGCTCAACACAAACCGGCGGAACCGATTCGAGCCACACGGTCTGCCAAATGCCGGACTGTGCGGTGTACCAAATGCCCCCGCGTTTGAGTTTCTGCTTGCCGCGCGAGTGCGATGCGGTGTCGCTGTCGTCGTGAACGGCCACCGTGAGCTCGGCAGTTCCGGCCCCAAGACCCTCCGTCACGTCCACGCTAAACGGGAGGTACCCGCCCTGGTGCGATCCGACCTCGACCCCGTCGAGAAAGATGCGGCAGCGTTCATCCACGGCCCCACAATGCAGAAGAACTCGTCCCTGAATGAAACCCTCCGGAAGGGTTACCGTGCGGCGATACCAGAGTGTTTCGCCCGGCATTAGTTGACGTTCGACTCCCGACAGCGGCGCCTCGGGGGAGAAGGGCACAACGATCTCGCCGTCCCACGCTGCGGGCGCTGAGAACGCCTGGCCGGGCACGATCGCGTATTCCCACACGCCATTGAGGTTCAGGTAGCTCTCCCGCACGAGCTGCGGGCGGGGGTACTCGGGCAGAACAGAGCCGCGGTCGAGCGCCTCACCCCACGGGGTGAGCAGGGTCACGACTTGGCCAGCTTTCGCACCGGGATCAGGGCGAGAAGCACAACGATAGCCGCGGCAACGAAGATCCACGGGGTGGGAACCTGCTTCTCGACGCCGAGGTCGAGGTACGTCTCGTTGGCGCCAATGATCACGCTCGAGCCGATGAATGGGCCGATGACCATGGGGATGAGCACGGCAGCGATCATCCGCAGCCCCTGAACGTTGCCGACCCGGTCGGCGGGCGTGTAGTCCCGGATGGTGGCGGAGGTCGAGGCGAGAGTGAGCATGAGACCAGTGATCATGACGATGCCCGCGAGGATCACGGGCACCATGCCGCGCACGAAGAACATGGCACCAAGCCCTGCGGCGAAGATCAGGATCGCGGGGGTCATGAACTGCACCTTGCCCACCCTGTCGATCACGCGGCCGCCGATCACGCTGAGGATCGCCGCCGACAGGAGCACGCTTCCGAGCACGATCGCATAGCCGTCGATGCGCAGATACCGCTGGATGTAGATGATCAGGTACGGCATGAAGACCTGGGCGCCGATGCTCACGACGGCGAGCACGGCAAGGGTCACGTAGAGCTGCGGGGTCGCCCGCATCACGCTGGGCCGCAGCCCGTGAATGACGGCCTTCAGGTAGCCGTCGGTCTGCGCCTGCATCGTGGGGGCGTCCTTGACCAGGAACCAGGCGAGCACGCCGACCGCGGTCGTGAGCAGGCCGATGATGATGAAGAACTCGCGCCACTGCCCAGCCTGGGTGAGCCCGTCGAAGCCGCCGAAGACAATGAGCATGGCCAGAAGGGGCATTACCGAGAGCACGCCCTCGACGCGTCCCCGATTGCTCGGAACGGTCGACTCGGTAACCCACGCATTGAAGGCTGCGTCGTTGGCGCCAGAGCCGAACAGGCTCATGATGCAGTCCAACAGGATTACTGCGACGACGGTGATGACCACGGCGTTGCCGGCTGCGGCGATCGTGGCAATGCCGTCGACGCTGACAAAGCCGAAGGCCGCCGTTGAAAGCCCCCAGAGGACGTAGCCGCCCGCGATGAAGATGCGCCGTTTGCGCAGCCGATCGGATGCCGCTCCCACGAGGAAGGTCGCCAGCGTAGCTGTGATCGCGCTCGCCGCAACCATCACCGCAATTGCCGTGGGGTCATCCGTGATCGTGTCGTAGACGAACAGGTTGAGATACATGTTCTCGACAGCCCACGCGAGCTGGCCGACGAGGCCCAGAATCACGAGGGAGGTCCAGGTGCGACCGCCCAGACGGGTGGGCGCTGAAGTAGCGGCTGTGGTGGCCATGAACGTCCTTGTTCTCGGGCTCGGGTAAGTCAGCCGATCATACTGTTAGCCGGGTGCACCCATGCAGCATTTACTAGGGTGAAGACATGATGAATTCCGGCATCGACCTCGACGAACTCGACCCCACCATCCGACCTCAGGATGACCTGTTCAGGCACGTCAATGGGCGCTGGATCAAGCGAACCCAGATTCCCTCGGATAAGGCCCGCTACGGCTCGTTCTATGTTCTCGCCGAGGAGGCCGAGAAGGCCGTCCGCGACATCATCGAGGAGTCGGTGGATGCCGAGCCCGGCACCGAGCAGCGCAAGTTTGGCGACTTGTTCACGAGCTTTCTCGACACCGAACGCATCGAGAAGTTGGGCGCAGAGCCCCTGAAGCCCGCGCTTGCCCAGGTTGATGCCGTCGACTCTGTGCCCAGTTTTGTGACGACCCTGGGCCGCCTTGAGCGGCAGGGTGTTGGCGGGTTCCTGCAGCTGTTTGTGGACAACGACCCTGGCAACCCCGAGCGTTACCTCGTGTTTGCGGAGCAGGGCGGCCTCGGGCTGCCCGACGAGTCGTACTACCGCGACGAGAAGTTCGCATCGGTGCGCGAGGCCTACGAGCCCTTTGTTCAGCGGATGCTCACCCTCGCCGGCGTGCAGGATGCCGCGGCAGCCGCATCCAGAATCGTCGCCCTCGAGACCGACATCGCCGGTCTGCACTGGGACAACGTGCGCACCCGCGACAGCCAGGCCACGTATAACCTGCGGACCTGGGCCGATGTTCCCGCGACGGGCGGGCTCGACTTGAACGCCTGGCGCGACGCCATGCAGCCGCCCGCCTCAAGCTTTGACGAGATCGTGGTGCGCGAGCCGAGCTTCATGGAGGGTCTCGGTGAGTTGCTCACGGACGACCGTCTCGACGCGTGGAAGGACTGGCTGCGCTGGCAGGTCATCCGTGCCTCGGCCCCGTACCTGAGCGACGACTTCGTGCAGACCAACTTCGACTTCTATGGCCGCACTCTCACCGGCACCCCAGAGTTGCGGGCCCGATGGAAGCGCGGCGTCTCGTTCGTTGAGGGAGCGATGGGTGAGGCCGTTGGCCGCATCTATGTGGAGCGGCACTTTCCGCCCACCGCAAAAGCCGCCATGGATGTGCTGGTCGACAACCTCATCGAGGCCTACCGGCAGAGCATCGCGCAACTGCCGTGGATGACGGATGCCACCCGTGTACGCGCGCTTGAGAAGCTGGAGAAGTTCACGCCCAAGATCGGATTCCCGGTTAAGTGGCGCGACTACTCGGCGCTCGAGGTCGACCCCACCGACCTGATCGGCAATGTTCGCGCTGCTGCCGAGGTCGAATTCCAGCGCGAGCTGGGCAAGATCGGCCGCCCCATCGACCGCGACGAGTGGTTCATGACGCCGCAGACAATCAACGCCTATTACAACCCCGGTTTCAACGAGATCGTCTTCCCCGCCGCGATCTTGCAGTACCCGTTCTTTGACGAGGAGCGGGATGCTGCGGCCAACTACGGCGCGATTGGCGCCGTAATCGGCCACGAGATTGGCCACGGCTTCGACGATCAGGGGTCGCGCTACGACGGCAATGGTCTGCTCACGGACTGGTGGACCGACGAGGACCGCGCCGCCTTCGAGCGCCTGACATCGTCGCTCATCGCCCAGTACGACGCTCTTGCGCCCCGCCAGACACCGGACCACCACGTCAACGGCGCGCTCACGATCGGCGAGAACATCGGCGACCTGGGCGGTCTCGGCATCGCCTGGAAGGCCTACCTGATCTCGCTCGGGGGAGAGGAGCCGCCCGTTGTTGAAGGGCTCTCTGGAGCCGAGCGATTCTTCTTGTCGTGGGCTCAGGCCTGGCAGCTCAAGGCGCGCGACGAAGAGGTTATCCGGCTGCTGGCGATAGACCCGCACTCGCCCAATGAGTTCCGCTGCAATCAGATTGTTCGCAATATCGATGCCTTCTACGACACCTTCGGCGTCACGGAGAGCGACGAGCTGTGGCTCGACCCGCAGGAGCGCGTCACGATCTGGTAGCGGGTTGCCCGATAGGGGTCAATGGCCTTGGCGTCGGCTCCCAAATATGAGACGTTGGATCAATCCCCCCGACGCGAGTTGTGACTCGATGACATGAGTGCGCCGCCACCCCGAGGCACGATAGGTGACCATCCGGCGACGCGCGCGAAGTAGGAGAAGTGGTTTCAGCCTCGCAACACCGACGCAGCCGCCAGCGAGACACCACCGCTGGCCGGCATCGCGAATCCGACGTGTCGGAGAGCTTTGCGACGAGCTTCGCCGCCCTCGGCGAGCTTGCGTATGAGGGGGCGAGGGTTTCGGCAACCGTTCTCGACCTCGTGACAGGTCTGCCGCTCCTGGCGATCGATGATCGGGTTGCCCTGCCCACCGCCAGCGTTGGCAAGGTCTTGTTGCTCGTGGAGACTGCTGCTCGCATCACGACGCGGGATCCCTCGATCCCTACGATCCTCGATAAGACGCCCGCGGATGCGATCGCCGATTCGGGGCTGTGGCACCGCATGCAGGTGCCAACACTGCCGCTCGGCGATATGGGGCTCCTCATTGGCGCGGCGAGCGACAACGTTGCGACGAACGTGCTGCTGCGGCACATCGGCATCGAGGCGGTGCGCATGCGGGCGGAATCGCTCGGGCTCACCCGCACGGCACTGCTCGACCGGGTGCGCATGACACGGGGGCCGGATGATGCTCCGCAGCTTTCTGTGGGATCCACCGCCGAACTCGCATGGTTGTTTTACGCTCTGGCCCGCGGACAGGTCGTCGATTCGGTCACGAGCCAGCGGGTTCTCGACTGGTTGTCGCTCAATGCCGACCTCTCGATGGTGGCGAGTGCCTTCGGGTTGGACCCGCTTGCGCACAGGGCATCCAGCCACGGCCTCCAGCTGATCAACAAGACGGGAACCGACGAGGGAGTGCGGTCGGATGTGGGGCTGCTGCAGGGTCGACGAGCCGGGGTCTCCTACGCGGTGACGGTTGAGTTCACGGACTCGTCGCTGCATGACCGCCTGCGGGTGCTCGATGCGATGCGCGTGGTGGGCCGAGACATTCTCGAATACGTATATTGACGGCGTCAACCTCGGTTTCTGGGAGTTTGCCAAAGGACTCCTGACCGTTCCGGGGCTACGCTGAGACGACTGAACACCCCTAACAGGAACGGAGTCACCGTGCGCGGAAAAATTCTGCTGCTTACAGGACTGGCCGCCGGATACGTTCTCGGTGCGAAAGCTGGCCGTGAACGCTACGAGCAAATCAAGCGGACCGCCGTGAAGGTTTGGAACGATCCTCGCGTAAAGACCCAGGTAGACCGGGTCGAAGATTTCGCTCGGGACAAGGCACCAGAGGTCGCTGAGTTCATCTCGGACAACGCTAAGAAGGTTGTCTCTCAGGTCTCGAAGGTCACGCCGGGCGGCAACTCGTCCTCATCGGGCAGCAAGTCAACGACCAAGCGTTCGTCGACGTCCGCCGCTGCCAAGTCGACGCCCAAGGCGTCGTCTACCGGCACGACTACTGGCACTTCGCAGAAGTAGGAACCCATGACGGACCCCACCTCGACTCCTCGCCCTCCCAAACGGTCGCTGTTTGAGCTGATCGCGGATGTTCCGCGCCTCGTCTCCGAGCTGGTCACCGCAGAGATCGAGCAGCTCAAGGCGGAGATGTTCGCCAAGTTCAAGGCCCTGGGTCTGGGAGCAGGCCTCATCGCCGGCGCTATTGTCGTCGTGCTGTTTATGGTGGGCGTTCTTCTGACCTCGGCCGTTTTGGCCCTGTCGCTGGTGATGCCCGGCTGGGCGGCGGCTCTTGTCGTCGCCGGCGTTCTGCTGATCATCGCTGCGATTCTGGCGCTCATCGGCTATCGAGTGATGAAGACGGGCACCCCACCGGTTCCCGAGAAGACCATCGAGAGCGTTAAGACCGACCTGGATGTCATCCGCGGGGTCAACCGTTAGTAATTCGACCGACCCCAGCTACGAGCAACAAAGGAGAATCATGACGGACTCCCACACGATCAACCCAGCGGCTGCTGCCGCTGCCGCCCGCGACAACCTGGGCGAAACCCTCGATGCGCTCGAGGACAAACTCAACGTCAAAAAGCGGGCTTCTGAGCTCGCGGAGAACGCGAAGCGCTCCTACGACGAGAATCCGGTCCCTTGGATTGTCGGCGCCACTGCAGCGCTCATCGCGGTGGGCGGTCTCGTTGCCTGGGCAATCTTCAGCGACGACTAATCACGTATCAGGCCCCGGCGCGGGGACTCCCCGCCCGGGCCTTCCGTTTGGGCACGGGCGCGCGGCGGGGGCGGGGGGGGGGATGTGCCCC
>NZ_JBACFR010000301.1:0-16538 GCF_056262345.1 Homoserinimonas sp. | reverse complement strand
CCGTTCACTCTCACGGATGATCAGAAGACGGTCGGTGCGCAGATCGCCTCTGATATCGCCGAGCCGGTTCCGATGAATCGGCTCGTGCAGGGCGAGGTGGGCTCCGGCAAGACGCTTGTCGCCTTGCGCGCGATGCTCGCGGTCGCCGATTCTGGCGGGCAGTCAGCTCTGCTGGCGCCGACCGAGGTTTTGGCGGGGCAGCATCTGCGGTCAATCGTTGCGTCGCTCGGCCCCGATCTCGCGGCCCAGTTGCGCCCCACCCTCATCACAGGCCAGCAGCCCGTCGCTGACCGGCGAAAGTCCACGCTGGCCGCCGTCTCGGGCAGCGCGCACATTGTCGTGGGAACGCACGCGCTCATGAGCGGCTCGGTTGAGTTCTTCGATCTGGGGCTGGTCGTCGTCGACGAGCAGCACCGCTTCGGCGTTGAGCAGCGCGAGGCGCTGAGGCGCAAGGGCTCCATTCCGCCGCATGTGCTCGTGCTGACGGCGACCCCGATTCCGCGCACGGTCGCCATGACGGTGTTCGGCGACCTCGATGTTTCTACGATCGCGCAGCTGCCCTCTGGTCGCATCCCGATCGAATCATTCGTGGTTCCCCTCGCCGAGAAGCCGTCGTGGAGCGTGCGAGTGTGGCAGCGCGTCGCCGAGGAGGTGGCTAAGGGGCGTCAGGCCTTCGTTGTGTGCTCGGCGATCGATCCCAAGCTGGGTGAAGAGGACGACGGCGAAGAGGCCGAGAAATCTGAGGTCGCGGTCAAGCCTGCAACCGTCACCGAGGTTGCTGCGGAACTCGCGCAGAACCCCGATCTCGCGGGTGCCCGCATCGGCATCCTGCACGGCCGTATGCCGGGGGAGATCAAGGACGCCACGATGAGGGCGTTTGCGGCGGGGGAGCTGGATGTTCTGGTGGCGACGACCGTGATCGAGGTCGGGGTCGACGTGCCCAACGCTTCGGCCATGGTGATTCTGGATGCCGATCGGTTTGGGGTTTCGCAGCTGCATCAGCTGCGGGGTCGAGTTGGCCGGGGCGGTGTTCCCGGATTGTGTCTTATGGTTACGCGCGCGGAGGAGGGAACTCTCGCCCGCGACCGGGTCGAGGCTGTGGCGTCGACCCTCGACGGTTTCGAACTCGCGCAGAAAGATCTGGAGCTGCGCCAGGAGGGCGATGTTCTGGGCAGCGTGCAGTCCGGTGGGCGATCGAGCCTGCGTCTGCTGCGCGTGGCCAAGGATGGCGCCCTTATTTCAGCGGCCAGGGAGGTTGCCGCGAGTGTGTTGGAGGCCGACCCTGGGCTCGTCGACAGCCCTGCTCTGCGGGAGGCGCTCGATCGTCGACTCGATGACGACGCCCGGGAATTTCTCGCCAGGTCCTAGCGGCGAACAAAGTTAGCGAGTGTGCGGGGTGCTTCTGACCTATAGGGTTTGTCCATGAGCAGGATCGCCGTCGTCCCAGGTTCGTTCGACCCCGTCACCCTCGGGCATCTCGACGTTATCGATCGTGCCGCGCGCATGTTCGACGAACTTCACGTTCTCGTCGTGCATAACCCAGACAAGTCAGCGCTGCTGCCCGTGGCTCAGCGCATCCAGTTGCTTGAGCGCTCCATCGCCGATGCCGGGCTGCCCACCAACATTCGCGTGACGTCGTGGATGGTGGGCCTGCTGGTGGACTACTGCACGGATGTCGGGGCAAGCGTTCTGGTCAAGGGCGTGCGCTCGCAGGTGGATGTTGCCTACGAAACTCCTATGGCGATCGTCAACCGCAACCTCGCCGGCGTCGAAACAGTGTTCTTGCTGCCGGATCCCGGCCATGCCCACGTCTCGAGCTCGCTCGTGCGTCAGGTGGCTTCGCTCGGCGGAGACATCAGCCCGTATGTTCCTCGTGCGGTCGCGGATCTGCTTCAGAACCCGTAAGCGGCAAATTTATCCGCCGCTCGTTAGGTAAGGCATGCCATACTTAGGTAATGCTTACCTCGCAGCCGGCGATCATCAGGGACGCCAGGCCCTCCTACCGCCCCTACCGCGTCGCGGTGCGGCGGATGCACAAGCTCAGCCCGCATTTCGTTCGGGTAACCCTGGGCGGCGCGGAGCTGACGACGTTCGGCACGGACGGACTCGACCAGCGGGTCAAGCTCGTGTTCCCCATCGAGACGGGGCCTGCCGCCGGTAACCTCAGCAACATCGGTGCCGACGACGCCGACGTGATAGCGGCGGGCACCTGGTACTCCATCTGGCGCGAGCTGCCCGACGAATTGCGATCACCGTTCCGCACCTACACGGTGCGCGCGGTTCGGCCAGAACTGGCCGAGGTCGACATCGACATGGTCTTTCATGCTGAGGGTGGGGGACCGGCATCGCGCTGGCTCTCCCGCGCCACCGTCGACGACGAAATCATCCTCGTCGGCCCCGACGCCCAGAGCATCGACTCCGGGGTGGGCATCGACTGGCACCCCGGCGAGGCAACGGAGCACCTACTTATCGGCGACGAGACGGCAGCACCAGCAATCTGCTCGATTCTCGAAACGCTTCCGCAGGGGCGCCGCGCACGCGCCTTTGTCGAGATCCCCGAGCGCGACGATGCGCTTCCCCTTCAGCTGCGCGACGGAGTAGAGATCACCTGGATCCCCCGAGGGGACTCCCCGCACGGCCAGCGCCTCACCGAAGCCGTGAGGGGGTGGATCGCGACCAACGCCGACATCGTCCGCCCAGCGCTCGCATCCACCGCTCAGCAGGTCAGCGAGATCGATGTCGACTCCGAAATGCTCTGGGAGTCTCCCGCCACGGCCGATTCCGGATTCTATGGCTGGCTCGCGGGCGAATCATCCGCCATCAAGTCCCTGCGGCGGTTCTTGGTCAGTGAGACCGGAATCGACCGCAAGCGCATCGCATTCATGGGCTACTGGAGGCTCGGCAAAGCCGAGTTGCAGTAGTGGCCGCAAACGCAATCCGCTCGGCCAAGGCGGGCGCACCCCAGAGCGCCGAACGGCGGTCGCGTGAGCAGCACAGGTCTGCGTCGGGCGCGAGGCGAACCCGCCGCATCGTCGGTCTCGCCGCCTCTGTTGTGCTGCTGGTGATCGCGGTCTGGCTCAGCCTGGCCATAGGCAACCGCGCCATTCCTTTCGGCGATGTCGTGCAGGCGCTCTTCGCGCCGAATGCTGATGACCACGTGCACATGATCGTGCGTGATCTGCGCGTGCCCCGCACGCTCATCGGCCTCGCGGCGGGGGCGGCGCTCGCCGTTGCCGGCGCCATCATGCAGGGCATCACTCGCAACCCCCTCGCAGATCCCGGCCTGCTGGGCGTCAATGCCGGAGCGTCGGTGTTTGTCGTCATCGCGATCGCCGTGTTCGGGGTTACGGCCCCGCTCGGATTCGTGTGGTTTGCGTTTGCCGGTGCTGCGGTCGCGGCCATTGTCGTCTATGCGGTCGGTTCGTTCGGGCGTTACGGTGCCACTCCCGTCAAGCTTGCCCTGGCGGGAACGGCGGTCACGGCCATCGCCACGTCGTTCGTGACCCTTATGCTCATCAGCGACTCCGAGACCCTCAACGCTTACCGTTTCTGGCAGGTGGGCTCGCTTGCCGGGCGCGGCCTCGATACTTTTGAGCTCCTGTGGCCGTTCGTGGCCGCAGGCCTCGTGCTCGCACTGTTGCTCGGGAGAACCCTCAATCTGCTCGCGTTTGGCGAAGAGCTGGCGCGCGGGCTCGGCGACAATCCGCTCCTGTCTCGCACCGCCGCGGCCGTTGCGGTCGTAGTTCTGTGCGGTTCGGCGACGGCGCTCGCAGGCCCCATCGTCTTCATCGGGCTTGTGATTCCCCACGCGGTCAGGGCAATAACGGGGCCCGACTACCGCTGGATTCTCGCCTTCTCGCTCGTTCTCGGGCCCGTGTTGCTCTTGCTGGCCGATGTCATCGGCCGGGTCATTCTCGGCACGGGCGAGCTCGAAGCGGGGCTTGTGGTGGCCGCAGTCGGGGCACCGGTCATGATCGCCGTCGTGCGCAGACTCAAGGTGGGCGCCCTATGACCGGGCGCCCTATGACCGGGCGCTTTATGACCGGGCGCTCTTCTGCGGCCACCGATGCCCAGCCGAGAACGCAGACGGCCAGAAGCATCACCCGGCGCCGCGCAGCGATCGTCAGCCTCGTGCTCGTGGTGGTGATTCTTGTGCTCACGGTTGTCGGCCTCTCGAACGGTTCGTTCTCGATCGAGCCCTCCCGCATCCTCGCAACCCTGTTCGGCCAGGGTGAGCGCGCAGAAGAGTTCGTGCTGTTCCGGCTTCGACTCCCCGCGAGCGTGCTCGGAATCCTCGTCGGCGCAGCGTTCGGAATTGCCGGGGCGCTGTTTCAGACGCTCCTGCGTAACCCGCTCGCGAGCCCCGACATCATTGGCATCAGCGGCGGGGCCAGCGTTGCCGCAGCGTTCGGCATCCTGATTCTTGGTGTCAGCGGTGCCATGGTCTCGCTGCTCGCGTTCGTGGGTGCGGTCATCGTGGCGCTGGCTATTTATTCGCTCTCGTACCGCGGCGGCATCACGGGCATGCGGTTTGTGCTCATCGGCGTCGGCTTCGCCTTCATGGCTCAGTCGGTGCTCGGCTATCTGCTCTCTCGAGGGGATGTTCGCGAGGCCTCGCAGGCCCTCACGTGGATGGTCGGGGGGCTCGGTGGCGCAGAGTGGCAGGGCATCGCGGTGCTCGCAATTGTGCTCGCCGTTCTCCTTCCGCTGGTGGCCATCCTTGCCCCGCAACTGAGCATGCTGCAGCTCGGAGACGACGTTGCCGCCAGCCTGGGCGTCTCGGTTCACCGAACGCGGCAGGGGGTGCTCGCGGTCGCGGTAGCGATGACGGCTGTCGCCGTCGCCTTTGCCGGGCCCATCGCTTTCGTCGCCTTTGTTTCTGCGCCCATTGCTCGTCGACTCGTCGGGGGAGGGGCGCTCGCGCTCGTGCCCTCAGCCCTGGTCGGCGCAACCGTCGTGCTGACGGCCGACCTGCTCGGCACCCACCTCATCCCGGGGGCTTCGGTGCCCGCCGGAGTCATCACCGCCATCATCGGTGCCCCCTATCTTCTGTGGCTCATCGCCGCATCATCGCGGCAATCCCGCGCCGCCTGACCCCACCTAGTGCCGTAACCGCGTCTATTCAGGAGATCCAGTGAAAAAGAAATCAGCACTCGCCGTCGTCATCGCCGCAGCCATCGTGCTCGTGGGTTGCTCGTCCCCGGACGAGCAGAGCGCGGCAGAGGGGGCAACCATCGAGCATGCGTTCGGCGAAACCACGGTCCCCGCAAACCCAGAGAGGGTCGTCACTCTCGGATGGGGCAGCGCTGACGCCGCGCTGGCACTCGATGTCGTTCCTGTCGGAATGGAGACCCAGACATATGGCGCCAACGACGACGGACTTCTGCCATGGATCGCTGAGAAGCTCGACGAGATGGGCGCGGATAAGCCCACGATGATTCCGGCGACGGATGAGGCGCCGGCATACGAGGACATCCTGGCTCTCGAGCCCGATCTCATCCTCGCCCCCTACTCGGGCATCACCGAGGAGCAGTATGAGCTGCTCAGCGACATCGCGCCGACCGTTGCTTACCCTGAAGAGGCCTGGACTACGCCGTGGCAGGATGTCATCTCCATCGTGGGTGAAGCCCTCGGCAAGTCCGATGAGGCGGCCGAGGTTCTCACCGACATCGACGGCGTTATCGCCGACGCTGCCGCGGCTAACCCCGAGCTGCAGGGCAAGACCGTAGCGGCGGTGTGGGATGTCGCGGGCACTTTTTATGTCTACCGGGCGGCCGACCCGCGGGTGAGCTTCTTGTTCGGGCTCGGACTCGAGAACGCCCCGGCGGTCGATGAACTCGCCAACGGAGAGTCGACCTTCTACTACACGCTGAGCTACGAGCAGCTCGACCAGCTCGAGAGCGACATCCTCGTGAACTTCGCCGACACCCAAGCCGACGCCGATGCGTTCCTGGCCCAGCCCTATGCGCAGGCGATCCCCGCCGTGGCCGCCGGTGCCGTCGCCAACATCATCGGAGTCGACCTGATCGCTGCAGTTTCGCCGCCCACCGCGCTCTCGCTCACCTGGGGCCTGGACAGCTATGTCACAACACTTTCTCAGGCTGCAGCGGCCGTCAAATAGGCTGCGCTGGGTCGCCGATCGGTCGGGTTCGTCCCGGGTGGTGCGCTCGCGTCGTTCATCTGAAAGACTCGCCTGCAGAAGATGAGGTGATGCTCGATGACGAACGACGCCGCGCCACTACCGATCGGCGATTTCCACTCTCTCAGTAGGGCGATTGTCGCTGCCATCGAGACGGTTATCGACGGCAAGCGCGACGCTGTCGAGCTTGCGCTTACGACACTTCTGGCCGAGGGGCACCTGCTTATTGAGGATGTGCCGGGGGTCGGCAAGACCATGCTGGCGCGGGCACTAGCCCGCTCGGTCGATTGCACGGTCAACCGCATCCAGTTCACCCCCGATCTCTTGCCCTCAGACATCACGGGCGTCTCGATCTACAACCAGGGCGTCGGCGGGTTTGAGTTCACGCCGGGCCCTATCTTTGCGAATCTGGTGATCGGCGACGAGATAAACCGGGCGAGCCCCAAAACCCAGTCGGCTCTGCTCGAGAGCATGGAGGAGCGCCAGGTCACGGTCGATGGCCGCACCCATCGGCTCGATCTGCCTTTCACCGTCGTGGCAACGCAGAACCCCATCGAAATGGAGGGAACGTACCCTCTGCCCGAGGCGCAGCGCGATCGTTTTATGGTGCGCATTTCCATGGGGTATCCCGATGCGCTGGCGGAGCAGGCGATGCTGCGAACGCGTGAGTCGTCGAGCCCGCTCGAGCGGCTGAACCCCGTCGTGAGCCTGGAGCAGCTCAACGACATGATCGCCACGGTGCGCGACATCTACGTCTCGACGGCCGTGGAGCGCTACGCCGTCGCGATCGCCCAGGCCACACGAGTTGACGCCGAATTGCGGCTGGGGGCTAGCCCTCGTGCCACGCTCCAACTGGTGCGGGCAGCCAAGGCGCGGGCGGCGCTCGACGGGCGCGATTTTGTCTTGCCAGACGATATCGATGCGCTAGTGGTTCCCGTGCTGAGTCACCGCCTCATCGCTGCTGGCCGTGCTGCGGGCGGGGCATCGAGTGAGGGGATCGACGCCATCATCCGCCGAATTCTTGCCGCGACTCCCGTTCCGCTGGGCGTTTCGGCAGAAGCTCCCCGGTAGTCGCATGGGCCGCCGCCGCAGACTCGATCTCACCGGCAGGGGCCGGGCGGTCGTTGCGGCGGCCGTGGCGTGCATAATTGCGGCTTATTCCACCGGGATCGACGCGTTTCTCCTCGTCGGCTCTTTTCTTGTCGGTGCCGTCGTGTTCTCGCTTTTCTCCGCCCATCACCGCCGACCGGTGCTGAGCGTTCATCGTACGTTCGGCGGCGGGCAGCCCATGGTGGGCAACCCGGTCTCGGTCGCGGTGGATATCGTCAATCTCTCGCCGCGGGCGACGGGCACCGTCACCTGGTCGGATGGCAGCGCCACCGGCACCGGGGTTAGCCCAGAGGGGGTGCTGCCTGAGCTGAGGGGACGGAGAGGAGATGTGGTCGACTCGTGCCGAGTCCAGTGGAGCTTTGTGCCACCGCACCGCGGCGATATGGGCGTTGGACCGCTCCGACTCGGGGTCGAAGACCCGTTCGGCTTTGCCAGAGCTGCGGTGTCGGTCGGGGAACTCACTGAGATCACGGTGGTTCCCCGCCACGTTCCTCTGCCGGGCCCTGGCGTTCTCATGAGCGATGCTGATGGCTCTGCGCGGCGCTCCAATCCGCGCTCGGTGGGTGGGGAACACGACATCACGACCCGGGGCTATCGCGTCGGGGACCCCCTCCGCAGAGTGCACTGGAGGGCGTCGGCCCATCACGGCCAGCTCATGGTTCGGCAGGAGGAGCAGCGCAGCAACGCGGTAGCGAGCATCCTGCTCGAAACCAGAGCGGTGGCCTATCAGGATGATCTGCTGCTGCAGATGGGCGATTCCGACGAGTTCGAGTGGGCGGTCTCGATGGTGGCATCGCTGGTCACGCACCTGGATGCCGAGGGCTTCACCGTGAACATCATCGAATCGGGTCGACCGCAGTTGACCGGTGCGGTGCATCCGCTCATCGGCCTTGCCCGGGTCGAACTCACCGACGAGTCGCGACCCGATGGCATCGTGCTGGCCCCGGAGGGGCAGAACGGCTCGTCGGGCCTTGGCGTCGTTTTCGCGGTTGTTGCCGATCTCGACGCAGCGATGGTCGCGGCGCTCACAACCGGCCGTGCGCGCTATGGCGCCGCCGTGCTCTTCGTGCGAGCGCGGGGCGTGCCGAGCGACCTGGAACTGCGGCTTCGCGTGATGGAACAGGTCGGCTGGCGATGTGTGATCGTTTATGACTCGATGTCCATAGAGCAGGCGTGGCTCAGTGTGAGCGACGCTTCACGTGCAGGGGGCGGTGGGCGTGGCGCGCGATGAAGCCGTCTCCCGGCGCCCGTCGCCCTGGGTAGCGACCGGAGCACTCTTTGTTGCGCTCATGGCGGCGATGGGGGCGCTCCATGTGGCGCTCGAAGGCAGCTCGTGGTGGTTCGTGTGCGCGGGTGCTGCCGCCGCTGTGCTCGCGGCGTCAGGCGGCACCAGGGCTGCGCTGGGTGCCGTTTCGGCATCCCGAGTATCGGTGGCCCGCCCAGGCCCGGCAAACCGGGCGATCATCGCCCTGCTGCCAACCCTTGTCGGATCCGTCGTCGCCATGATCCTGGTGCCCCTGTTCGTGGTTCCGTCGACCACGGTCCTTGGCCTCCCTACGACGCGAACGGGGCAGGCTCTCGAGCTCCTTTATCCTTTGGGCGCGGAGTCGCTATCGGCGCAGATCCCGCCGGCAGAGGTCGATGAGGGTGTGCTCGCCATTCTCGTGACGGGCATCGCCGCCATGGCGGTGCTTCTGGATGCGCTGGCCATCTCGCTGCGGCGGCCTGCGCTCGCCGGTATCGGGCTCATGGCGCTCGCGATCGCGCCGTCGGTGGTGGTCAGATCCGCCGAGTTCGGCTGGCTCCTGCTCACGGGTCTTGCGTGGCTGTGGCTGCTCGCCGCTGGCCGCCCGCTCCGGGGCAGGCGGGCATGGGATGCCGTTGCCGTCGGCGCCTCAGCGGCCGTCTTCGCTCTGCTCGTTCCCCTTTTCGCTCCGGTTCCCTCTGGCACCACCGCGACGGGCTCGGGAGGTGGGGAGATCCGCATGGGGGTCAACCCCATCGTGGGTCTTGGTCAGGATTTGCGGCGACCCATCGTCAGAGAGGCGCTCGAGTATTCGACGACGTCGGGAACCCCCCGCTACCTGCGCCTTATGGCGCTCGAGGGCTTTGACGATTCGGGGTGGTTCCATGTGCCGTCACCCGCAGAGCCCCTTGAATCGGGGGCCGTTCCACCCCCGCCGGGGCTGTCTGATGACGTGACGCGATTCGTGGAGACGACGTCGATCACCATCCGCGAGTTGGGCGGTCTGTGGGTACCAATGCCGTATCCGGCCGTCGGGGTGGAGGGTTTCAAAGCTGCCGCCACCTGGGATTCCGACACCGTGGCGCTCAGAGCAGATCGCAGGAGCGTGCGCGGGGAGAAGTTCTCCGTGTCATCCCTCTCTCTCGATCCCACCCCGCAACAGCTTCAGGATGCCGGAGTCTCAGTCCCTGAGCCTTATCAAGATCTCGCTCAGGTGGACCCGTCGTGGCCTGCTGTGATCTCCGAAACAGCCGCTTCCGTCACGGTCGATGCGACCACGAGTTACGAGCGGGCGCTCGCAATTCAAGATTTCTTGCGCAACGGCGACTTCCTCTATTCGGAGAAGGCGCCGGTGCGTGAGGGCTACGACGGCTCCAGCGCCGATGTCGTCGGCGTTTTTCTCGCAGAGGGCAGCGGATACTGCGTTCATTTTGCATCGGCCATGGCGCTTATGGCGCGCAGTGTGGGAATCCCAGCCAGGGTCGCTGTGGGCTTTCTGCCCGGAGAAAAGTCGGACGAGACGGGGTTCGACGAGGGGGAGACCGCGTGGCTGGTCACCTCTAAGGAGCTCCACGCCTGGCCCGAGCTGTATTTCGACGGGATCGGGTGGGTTCCGTTTGAGCCGACGACCGGCAGGGGAGAGGTTCCTGACTACGCGGAGCCCGAGGCCCTCGACGACGTTGCCCCGGCGGATCCAAGCGCGGCTCCCGTGCCGTCGACTCGTCCAAGCGCGGCCCCCACAACCCCGCTCGCCCCGGCCGAGGCGCTGCCGGGCACGGGTCAGGCTGGCCCCACAAACTCGAGCCTGTCGCCCTGGTTGCTCGCGATCCCGGTTGTTCTGTTTTTGGCCCTCGTTCCGGCCATCGCCAGACTGCTCGTCCGAGCGGTGCAGCTCTCCGCGGTGCGGCGGCGGAGGGCGGAGTCCGTCGTGGCGTGGAATGAGGTCGTGCGCTCGGCACGTGATCTCGGCGTCCCTGTTGAGTCAGCGACTACGCCACGTCAGAACGCCGAGATTCTTGCCCACCAGCTGGGCCAGCAGCAACCGGCGCTCGACAGACTGCTCGATGCCGTTGAGCGCGAGCAGTTCTCGCGCGACGACACGGGCTATCCGGGGGCGGCATCCGACGCACGGTCGGTGATCCGCGGTCTGCGTCGCAGCGTGCCAGTGCGGCGCCGCGCAGTCGCCGCACTGTGGCCCCGCAGTGCGATCGAGAGGATCATCCGCACCATTTCTTAGGGTGCGTTCGGCTCGTTTTCTGCCAGTGAACAGAAAGCGCCCCGCTACGACGGCTAAGCTCATGGGGTGGCACAGCACAATAAATCTCCCTTGGCGATCAGCATCCTCGATCTCGCGCACCGACCCGGTGAAATGCGCGAGGTCTTTGTTGAGACCAAGGCGAACGAGCGCTTCGGCAATGCCGTCATCGCGGTAGAAGAAGGCACGCCGATCTCGGCGGATGTTCGTCTCGAGTCGCTTCATGACGGCATCCTGGTCACCGCTGAGGTCGACACAACTGCCTCAGGGGAGTGCGTTCGGTGCCTCATCGAGATCACCGAGCCGGTCGAAGTCGAAATCCAAGAGGTTTTCGCGTACTCTGAGACAGAAGGCTTCGACTATCTGGTTCAAGATGATCACGTGGATCTTGAACCGGTAATCAGGGATGCGGTGGTGTTGTCACTTCCGTTCCAACCGGTGTGTCAAGAGGATTGCCTCGGCCTGTGCCCCCAGTGTGGGGTGCGGCTCCTCGACAACCCGGGTCACGAGCATGAAGAACCCATCGATCCTCGATGGGCGGCGCTTGCCGGACTCGACAGCCTGACCGGGGCCCCCACCAATGACGTCATCAGTGCTGCGCCTGACGGCGACGCTGACAGAGAGAAGAGATAGCCATGGCAGTACCCAAGCGGAAGATGTCCCGTGCGAGCACCCGCGCCCGTCGCGCTCAGTGGAAGGCAACCCCTCCCACGCTCGTCAAGACCATCGAGGGCGGCAAGGTTGTTTACAGCCTCCCGCACCGCGCCAAGGTTGTTGAAGACTCCGCTGGCACCCCCCTGTACATGGAGTACAAGGGCCGCAAGGTAGCCGACGTTTAAGTCGCTCCTTCGGGACACAGACTTCGGATGTGCGCGTGAGCGGTGAGAAGGCGACCGGCTTTAAGGAGCCGGGCGACCTCGCTCTGCGGTTGTCGGTTGACGTCGATCTCGATCTTCTCGAGCTCGCGCTGACTCACCGCTCCTACGCGTACGAGCACGGAGGGGGCGCTCATAACGAGCGTCTCGAGTTCCTGGGGGATTCAATCCTCGGGCAGGCCGTCACCGTCAAGCTGTTCCTTGACAATCCAGACCTCGACGAAGGTGACCTCGCCAAACGGCGGGCAAGCCTCGTTAGTAGTGTCGCGCTTGCAGAGATCGCTCGTGCGATCGGGCTCGGTGACTACATCAGACTCGGTCGAGGCGAGGAGCTCACGGGCGGTCGAGACAAGTCATCGATCCTCGCTGACACCGTCGAGGCCGTCATTGGCGCGACCTATCTCAGTGCAGGGGCCGACGCGGCAACTGCACTTGTGCTTCGTCTTGTCGAGCCG
This sequence comes from Homoserinimonas sp., assembly GCF_056262345.1. Classification (NCBI taxonomy): domain Bacteria; kingdom Bacillati; phylum Actinomycetota; class Actinomycetes; order Micrococcales; family Microbacteriaceae; genus Homoserinimonas; species Homoserinimonas sp. The sequence goes on along the minus strand of NZ_JBACFR010000301.1, from coordinate 4,459 downwards.
CTGATGGCGGACTCCGCGCGCTTCGGTGCCGCGATGGACCCTAAGACGAGTCTTCAAGAGTTGGCCGCACGGCTCAACCGCGGCATCCCCACCTATGCGATCACCGATAGTGGTCCCGATCACTCCAAGCGGTTTCACGCGACGGTGATGATTGATGGCGAGGCCGCAGCAACCGGCGTCGGCAGCAGCAAGAAGCAGGCAGAAATGGCAGCCGCCCTCGAGGCTTGGAGCCAGCTGCAGGCCAAGGCCTGACGCATCCGCCGTGCCTGAACTTCCCGAAGTAGAGGTCGTTCGTGCTGGGCTTGCCCCCGCAGTGACCGGTGCCGTCATTGAGGCCGTCGAGGTGTTCGACGAGCGTTCTCTTCGCCGCCATGACGGGCCGTCAGAGGACTTCGTTCAGCGGCTCACCGGCCGCACGCTCGTTGCGGCCAGCCGACGAGGCAAGTTCCTGTGGCTTCCGCTGTCGGCTGATGGCGGGAACCTGCCCGACGAGGCACTGGTGGTCCATCTGGGCATGAGCGGCCAGGTACTGCTGCGAGACCGTGATGCGCACGACCGCCTCACCCGCATCCGGCTCGACATCTCGCACCCGGTGCACGGTGCGCTGCGGCTGAACTTTGTTGACCAGCGCATCTTCGGTTCGATGGCAATCAGTCCGCTCGCACCCACTGTTGATTCCCCTCATGAGCGCGTGCCCGTACAGGTCGCGCACATCGCTCGGGATCCGCTCGACCCACTCTTTGACGACCGTGCCTTTCTCAGGCGCCTCGCCATTCGACGCACGGGCGTCAAACGTGCGCTCCTCGACCAATCGCTCATCAGCGGCATCGGCAACATTTATGCCGACGAGGCACTCTGGGCGTCCCGCATCCACTACGACCAGCCGACCGACCGGCTAAGCCGCGCCAAGGCGACTCTGCTTCTGGCGGAGGTTCGCGTCGTGCTTGCCAAAGCGCTGCTCGAGGGTGGAACGAGCTTCGACACCCAGTACCTGAACGTGAATGGCGAGTCAGGGTACTTCGCCCACTCGCTCAACGCCTACGGCCAACAGGGCAAGGCGTGCCCGCGCTGCGGCCGCTTGATCGTTCGCGAGCAGTTCATGAACCGCGGCTCGCACTTCTGCCCGTTCTGCCAGCGCGTGCGCTGAGCCGGTCTTTTCTCACCGGTACCCAGGTACTGGTTCGCGAGCAGATGCTGCACTGTCGTCCGATGTGCCGCCAGCGCAGCCTTCCTACGCTTTCTCCTATGCAAATGCACAAGGAAAACACATGATCGCGGCGAACGCGCTCGTCAAGCGCTACGGACACAAAGTTGTCGTTGACGAGATCGACTTCACCGTAAGGCCGGGCCACGTAACAGGGTTCCTCGGCCCGAACGGCGCGGGAAAATCCACAACCATGAGGATGATCGTGGGCCTCGATCAACCCACCGGCGGCACTGTGCGGGTCAACGGTCGGCTCTATCACGAGCACCGCGCACCGCTCCGCGAAGTGGGGGTGCTGCTCGATGCGAAGGCCGCGCACCCCGGGCGGTCTGCCTACAACCATCTGCGGTCAATCGCCGCGACGCACGGCATCGGCAACGCCCGAGTGCGCGAGGTGCTGGGGCTGGCCGGGCTCGACTCTGTTGCAGGTAAGCGCATCGGCGGATTCTCGCTGGGAATGGGGCAACGGCTGGGCATCGCCGCCGCCTTGCTCGGTGACCCTGCGACCATCATCCTTGACGAGCCCGTGAACGGCTTGGACCCTGAGGGAGTGCGATGGGTCAGGACGCTCATGAAGAGCTTGGCGGAGGAGGGACGCACGGTGCTCTTGTCGTCGCACCTCATGAGCGAGATGGCTCAAACCGCCGACCATCTCATCGTCATCGGGCGCGGCAAGATACTTGCCGACGGCCCGATCGGGGACGTCATCGGCGAAGGAACCAAGACTGTCGTCAAGGTTCGCACTCGAGAGTCTCAGGAGCTCATGTCGGCGCTTGCTGCTCCCGGTGTAGGCGTAGCGCTTGTGGCGGACGGTTCTCTCGAAGTTTCGGGAATGTCTGCAGAAGAAGTCGCTCTTGTCGCATCCGCAGCAGGAATTGTCCTCCATGAGGTTGCTACAGTCTCGGGCTCTCTCGAAGACGCATATCTCGCGCTAACCGCAGGAGACGTTGAATACCGCTCGTCGAGCGCACCACAGGCGAGCGCACCACCCGTGGGCTCACCAAGAATGGGAGAGAACCGATGACTCTGCTCGAGAAGAAGCGCCAGACGTTCGTTGCCCGACCCGAGCGACTCAGCTTCGCTGGTGTCGTGAGATCAGAGTTCATCAAGCTGACGAGCCTGCGCTCCACCATCGCGCTTCTGGTCTCGATCATTGTGGTCGGGGTGGGCGTTAGTGTCGCGCTGGGCATGACGATTGAAGGCGCCGGACTGCCCGATCTGCGGTCGGTCGGATTCGTCCTCGACCAGATCACTGTGGGAACGGTGCTCTTCGGTCAGCTCATCGCCGCGGTGCTCGGCGTCATCGTGATCAGTGGCGAGTATTCCAGTGGCACGATTCAACCGACGTTGATCGCCACACCGACTCGACTTCCCGTTCTGGGTGCCAAGGCTGTCGTGCTCTTCGGCATGACGACGATCTCCGTAGCTGTCGCTGCGTTTGGATCGTGGGCCGTGACCTATCCCATGTTCGCCGCCTTTGACCTGGAGATCGGGGTGACCGCTCCCGGTGTGGCGCTGTCATTGCTGGGTACCTCTGTATTCGTGGGCCTCTCCGCTATTCTCGGGTTGGGCATCGGGAGCCTGCTCCGCAGCGTCGCCGCGAGCGTAGCGACCGCTATCTCGCTGATGCTGCTGCTGCCGATCGTGCTGTCTGTTCTGCCGGCGTCGCAGGTGGCGCGCAATCTTCAGCTCTTGTCGATGTCGAAAGCGGGCGATGCCATGAGCAACCCGTCCGAAACGTTAGGAGTGGCCGTGGACCTCGTTGACGGATTTGTCAGCCCGGGAGCGGGCTGGATTATCGCTCTGGTCTGGGCCGGCGCCTTTCTCGTGCTGGGAGCCATTCGACTGCGTCGGGGGGACGCCTGAACATGCGGCCCGGCACCGTGAGCGGCACCTCCGTCAGGGTGCCGCTTCGCGGCCGTCTCCGCCGCAGAATGTCGCGGACGAGGGTGCTGGATGTCGTGACGCTGGGCACGTATGGTGCGCTCGCAGTCGGCCTCATGGTTCTCTCGTCAGAGCCGCCGTACGTCACCCCGTTGGCGGCCATGATCCTGCTGCTTGCTGGCGGCATCGCTGCGGTGAGCATCCGTCGCCGGTTTCCTCGTGCGGCGTTCGCGGCGGCCATGGCGCTTTCGGTTCTATCACTTGCGGTGGGGTCGGGCGCAGAATCGCTTCTCGCTGTGATCGCGATGTATACGGTGGGGGTGCGTCAGCGGGCAGCCACCGCCTGGCTCTGCTTTGGTATCGCGATGGCGTGCGGCGCGCTCGGCGCCCTTGCCATCTCGGTGCGGGGGAGCGCCGGACCGCCCATCCTGGGACTCGAGCCGCCCATGCTTCCCCGGGATTCCGTTCAGGACTGGGCGAACGTCTACGTGGTCATCGGGGTCATTCTGCTCATCACGACGCTGATCGGCACAAACGTCGGTCATCGTCGGCGGTACATCAATGAGCTAGTGCACCGCGCCGACCAGCTTGCTCGTGAAAGAGATCAGCAGGCCGAGACCGCCCGTGCCCGAGAGCGGGAGCGGATAGCGCGGGAGATGCACGACGTCATCGCACACAGCCTCACGGTCATGATCACGATCTCTGACGGCGCGCACGCCTCCCTCGATGAGCGCCCACACGAAGCGAAAGAGGCCATCGCCCGCGTAGCGGAGACGGGCCGCAGAACGCTCGGTGAGGTACGCCGTCTGCTCGGATCGGTGCGCCACGACGGCGGAGCCACAATCGCGGAGTATGCCCCCCAGCCAGATGCCTCGCAGCTCGCATCCCTCGTTCGCCAGTTCGTGGACGCGGGGCTTCCGGTGCGGCTCGCCGTCACCGGTTCGCCGTCGTCCGACGCGGCGCTCGGTCTCACGGTTTATCGCATAATCCAGGAGTCACTTACGAATGTGCTGCGCCACGCCACCGAGGTGTCGTCGGTGAGCGTGACGGTGTCGTGGACGCACGATGAGGTCACGATTGATGTCCGCGATGCGTCAGCGCCCGTCCTCGTGTCATCAGATTCGGGGCGCGGGCTGCTGGGGATGCAGGAGCGCGTAGCGCTTTACGACGGTGAGATCGAGGCAGGTCCGCAGGAGAGCGGTGGCTGGCGGGTCGTTGCACGCCTGCGAGGGGAAGAGAAATGACAGTGAAGGACGATATTCGCGTGCTCCTGGTCGACGATCAGGAGCTCGTGCGCTACGGGTTTCGACTCATGCTCGACGCGACGCCGGGAATGATCGTGGTCGGAGAAGCCGGGGATGGCACGCAGGC
>NZ_JBACFR010000300.1:0-4775 GCF_056262345.1 Homoserinimonas sp. | reverse complement strand
AGAGTTCTGAGGGCAGTGAGTCTTCCCACCCACCAAGACCAACCAGCTGGATGGTCTTGCGAGCGAGTTCGAGGCGCTTGGCCTTGCGCACGCCCTGAATTTCGAGGCCGTAGGCCACGTTGTCAAGAACGGTTCGGTGGGGGAGCAGGGCGAAGTGCTGGAAGACCATCGACACGCTGCTGCGGCGGACGGTGCGCAACGCTTTGCCTGAGATCCCTGTCGTGGGCAGACCGTTGATGGTCACTGACCCGGAAGTCACATCGAGTAGCCCATTGAGCATGCGAATGAGGGTCGACTTGCCGGAGCCACTGAGGCCCATGACAACAAAAATCTCACCCTGCTTCACCTCGAATGAGGCATCGATTACCGCTGCTGTTCCAAACGAGCTCACGTCTGCACGAGATGCACCGTTTTTTAGCTGTGAAACGGCCTCGCTGGATTTCTTTCCGAACACCTTATAAAGGTGCTCGGCCTTGACTGCAATACTTTCGGTCACGTTGTCCTGGCGACGACCACAGGTCACCGCGTGGCGGCGACAGGTTCGTGCTTCGGTTACGGTCCGGGTCTCTGGTGCAACCCTGCATCGGGGCTGTAATAAAGAGATGCAGCGAGGGAGCCTCGCCGTGGGGCGGGCCCGCCACCAGACGACCATACGCTCGCGGTCGGCCGCATCGGGGATGCAACCGGCCACGTTCGCGGCCTAGATGTTGGGTCAGTCCGGCGCTTCTGAAGGGTCAGAGCGAAGCGAACCGTTAAACACCATAGCCACAAACTGGGAGTTCGCCGAGTTGAGCAAGATTCACCGGGGCTGGAGCGGCAGTGGTTAGTCGAACTCGCTGGGGTTCGGTACTCGAACCATTCCCTCTTGAGCCACCGTGGCGACCAGCATGCCATCGCGGGTGTAAATGCGACCGGAAGAGAGGCCTCGCCCGCCGATAGCGTTGGGGGACTGCTGCACGTAGAGAAGCCATTCGTCGACACGAGAAAAACGGTGAAACCACATGGCGTGGTCGAGGCTTGCGACCTTGAGACCGGGGGTGATCCAGGCGACCCCGTGTCGTCGAAGTATCGGCTCCAGCAGCGAAAAGTCGCTGGCATAGGCGAGAGCTGCGCGGTGCAGATTGGGGTCGTCGGGCATTGTGCCCACCGCTTTGAGCCACACGGCCTGGTGCTCAGTGTGCTCGCCCTCGACGGATAAGAAGATGGGGGAGGGAGCGAACCGCAGATCGAATGGCCGGTTCTCTGCCCAGTTCCTGGCGATGGGGTGTTCGATTCCGGCGAGCACCTCGCGAACGTGGGGGAGCGACTCGGGGTCGGGAATGTCACTCGGCATGTCCATCTGGTGCTCGAGGCCCGCCACCTGGGTCTGAAATGAGCTGATGAGCGAGAGGATGGGTTCGCCGTTTTGATAGGCCTGGACCCCACGAGCGGAGAACGAACGCCCATCGTGGATGCGCGCGACCGAGAAAGTGATGGGCTTAGACGCGTCGCCGGGCCGCAAGAAGTACCCGTGCATCGAGTGCAGTACCCGATCGTCCTCCACGGTGTTCATGGCAGCCACGAGCGACTGGGCGATTACTTGCCCGCCGAATACGCGCCCGCCGGGCTGCCACTGACTCTTGCCGGTGAAGATGTCCTTGCTCGTTCTGGCGCCGGTATCGGTGAGATCGAGGGTGGCCAAAAGGCCTTCGAGCGGTGCAACAGACATGGAGCCTCCCCGGCGCAATACGTGGAGCGAGTCAAAGTGGAGAAAAGGCCCGCCGATACTAGGTAGTTTAGATTGCAGATGAGCCAGAACTTCACCCTTACCGATTCCCTCTCCCTCGACGACCTGCAGGTCTTTTTGACCCGCGCGGGCCGGGTGGAGAACGGTTCCGTGCGCCTAATTGCCGGTTCCGGGGTGCTAGCGGTCTACGTCGGCGTGATTTTTCCGCACGGGCTCCTCGACGAGAGCCCGACCGTGCTCGGCCTTCGAACGTTCGCCCTCAGCGACGGCGGCCCCTTCGACGCCGTTGTGCCCATCCGTTCACTCGCGGAGCGCATCGTCCGTTTGCAGGGTCAGGATCGGGATCGGGATGCCCCGGTCACGGTTGGGCTGCCGATGCAAGTGAACACGGCGACGTGGGCGGCAATCTCGCCTCCGAAGGGCGGCTGGCGCGCCTTGCCGCACACCGACGGAGCGCTTCTGGAGTCGACCGCGAGAGCCGGCATCGCCGAGGTCGCCGAAACGATCCCGTCGAGTACGGGAGAGCAGATCGTCAACCGGGTGCGCTCCGAGGTCTGGAGCCGTGGCATTCCCGGGCTCGAATATGTTCCGGCCGGCGCCGCATTTGCGGCATACAGCCTGGGGTTCATCGATGCAGGGCCCGTTGCTGTCTTCGAAACCGGTCCCTGGACGCGCCTGAGCACCCCGCGCGGCCACACCCTAGTTCGTCGCAGAGGCTGGACTCTGCAGCGCTAGCTGCGGGCGAGCGCAGCGAGTTCGGCTCGACTGGTTGCCCCTGTTTTGCGCAACAGATTCGACACGTGAAACTTGACCGTGTTGCCGCTGATGCCCAGTTGTTCCGCAATCGTGTTGTTGCGGGCACCCGCAACAACGAGCTTGAGAACCTCGCGTTCGCGGGCGGGGAACGCGACGGCGTCGACGAGCGGTTCCGGCTCCGCTGGCGGGTCGAGGGGCAACCGGATGTCGAGCGACGAGCCCCAGCCGGGAGTCGCCGAAACCGAGAGGGTGCCGTCCAGGGCGCTGACCCGTTCGGCGATGGGCCTGAGCGAATCGTCCTTCGCCGTGAGATCACCCTGGCCGTCGTCGCGGATGCCGATCAGCAGATTGAGCCCGTCGCAGTCCCATTGAATCCGCACTTTTGTGGTTTCACCCTTATCGACGAACGCCAAGACGGCGCTGCGCACGATCGCTCGAGCAGCATGGGCCACAGCTCCCGGTAGGGCGCGCCCCGTTGTCGGCGGCTCCACGAATTGCACCTCGAGGTCGCCGAATCGCACGAGCGGTCGCAGGTCGTTTCGTAGCCGAGCGAACGCACCGACGACAGGTTCGAGCAGGCTTGTTCGTTGCTGGTCGGTGGCCATGCGAAGCCCCACGAGCGCCGTCGCGGCAAGGTCGATCGCCATCGTGCGGGCGGCCGTGTCGTCCAGGCGTGTTGAGCGCAGGATCGCGAGCATGGATTCGAGTGTGACGGCGTGCCGATCAGCCTGCTCTGCAACCACTCGAGCGTGGTCGAGCACAAGGCGGCGGGATGCGGGGGTAGGGACTTCGGCGTCGGCGCTCATACCTTGAACCTACCCGGGTAGAGCGCACTACCCATTCGGGTAGCAAAAACTGGACTCATGGGTGGGGTGCTCAATCCGGAGGAGGCCCAACGATAGAGCAATGGATGTCATGCAAACCGGCGTCGGATACTCCCTCGCCCGCATCGCTCGTGAACTCGATTCCGTCGTAGATCACCTCGTTCACGCCGACCCGATTGCCCTCGCTGGCTTTGTTGAGCTGGTCGCGGGGGCGCCCCGTGTCTTCGTTCTGGGCGCTGGGCGCTCGGGTCTGGCGCTTCGCATGACCGCGATGCGCCTCATGCACCTCGGCCTTGAGGTCCACGTCGTCGGTGAGGTCACGACCCCGGCGATCAGTAGGGGAGACCTTCTGCTCACGGCAAGCGGTTCGGGAACGACGGGCGGCATTGTCCGTGCGGCGCAGACGGCGGTTGCTGCCGGGGCCGTAGTCGCCGCAATCACGACGGATCCCGATTCCCCTCTCGCCTCCCTCGCGGCAGCCACGATCACCGTGCCTGCGGCGGCAAAGCTCGACAGGACGGGAGAAGCATCCGCCCAATATGCGGGGAGCCTGTTCGAGCAGACCGTCGTCGTGTTCGGCGATGCGCTATTTCATGCCCTGTGGATGCGCTCCGGTGCCAGCGCCGACGAGCTGTGGCCACGCCACGCCAACATCGAATAGGCCTCCTCCGCTTCGCCGCAAAGCCAGAACGACAAGCCCAGCAACAACCGAACAGAAAGAACCACATGAAACTGCAGTTCGCCATGGACACCCTCACCACCGAGGCAGCCCTCGAACTCGCCGCAGCTGCGGCGCCCTACGTTGACATCCTTGAGCTGGGAACCCCGCTCATCAAGAGCGCAGGCCTCTCGGCCATCACGGCCATCAAGGCGGCGCACCCTGACAAGATCGTGTTCGCCGACCTCAAAACCATGGATGCTGGCGAGCTCGAGGCTGACATCGCATTCGCCGCCGGTGCCGACCTCGTGACCGTGCTCGGTGCGGCGGGCGACAGCACCATCGTCGGTGCCGTCGCAGCGGCTAAGAAGCACGGCAAGGGTGTCGTCGTTGACCTCATCGGCGTGGCCGACAAGCCCGCCCGGGCCAAGGAGGTCGTCGCCCTTGGTGTCGAGTTCGTGGAGATGCACGCCGGTCTCGACGAGCAGGCAGAAGAGGGCTTCACGTTCTCCACGCTGCTGCGGGACGGCGAAAGCTCTGGTGTGCCGTTCTCGGTGGCCGGTGGCATCACTGTTTCGACGATCGCTTCGGTTCAGCAGTCCGGCGCGCAGGTCGCCGTAGCGGGCGGCGCCATCTATGGTGCTCCCGATGTCGGAGCGGCCGCAGCTGCTCTCCGGGCCGCAATCGTCTAAGCGCGCACACAGAAGGGCCCGGCGGAGCCGCCGGGCCCTTCGTGCGCCCCGCGAGCGGCGCGCCGGACGGCTACTGCGCTGCGGCGGCGCGGCCCGCCGTTCGACCGCTGAAGAGGCAG
>NZ_JBACFR010000299.1:0-3383 GCF_056262345.1 Homoserinimonas sp. | reverse complement strand
TTCGACCAGGTGTCGTCCATCGTGTTCGCAGGCGCCTCGGGAGCGGCCCTCGCGGTGGCAGCCGCTACCTCAACCATCTCGGATCGCAGCGACGAGTCCATCACATTCATCGCCCCGGCCCTCGCCTTCGCTGTGACCGTCGTGCTGCTCATCATCCGCAATGCCGTCACCGCCCAGCGGGCCCAGGCAAACGCGGCAGTCTGCGCGGCGGCCGCCGTATCCGCGCTTGCCGTGCTCCCCGCAGCATTCATCGCAGTGGGCCACTGGGTCGCTTTCCTAGGCGACGCAGTAGACCTTGAACCGGTCTCGTCGGGCGCCGCCGCGCGTATGCCCTTCGCTCTCGTCATGTACTCGCTCGCTGCGCTCACCCTTGCCGTCGCTACGACGGCACTCTGCCTGCGCCTGCTCGGCAGATTGCGGTCGGCGTTGCCGTGGCTCATACCCTCGGGCGTGGCGGTGCTGTTATTCGCCCTAACGCTGCTCCCCTCGGCGTGGTTCGTGCTCGCCGCCAGCACCGCCCTCGGCACGATCGGTCTTGTCGTCCTCCGTCGGATGCCTCGTAGCTACCCCGCGGCAGCACGAACAGCGGCGCTCGGCGGCTTTGCCACCACGTGGCTTGCCGGGTGGCTTGCCGACGACACCTGGCTCCCGGCGACGATCGTGACGGTGGCCGCGCTCGTCGTAGCTCGAATCATCGTGTGCTCCGCTGCGTGGTCTCGCGCGCTCGTCACAGGCGGAGCCGTGTCCCTTAGCCTCATCGGCATCGCCTACGGCGGATGGCTTCTCGCCCCTGCTGGTTCGGGCAACGCCGCACTCACGTCCGCCGCGGCGGTCGCCATCCTGGCCGGAGGGCTCAGCGCCGTAGCCGCGCTGGACCTGGGCTGGATCACCACGCTAGAACGACGTCTCGTGTGGTGGATCACCCTCGCTGCCCTCATCACGTCGGCCATCGTGTGGGCCATCTATCCGGCAGAGAATGCGCCCCCCTCCATCTCACTGTTGGTCTTTGCCGGTGCATCTGTGACCGCTGCGGCCACAGCGCTCTGGGGCATCGCCTCTCCCCTCGTCGAACGTTTCTGCGCAGCTTTGCTCATCGCGCCCGCCTTCGCGGTGGCGCTGAACGCAGCGGCGAATCTGGCTGCTCCCGGCGGGGTGCCCGCTGGGCTGGACGCCGCCGTGGCTGCAGCGCTCATCGCCGCAGTTGCCCTGGTGTGGACTGCAGCGCCCCGGCGTGGCGTGGATATCGGCGTCGCCATAACGGCTCTGCTGGCGCTCACCGTCGCAATCGGGTCGCCCAACCAAACGGGCTGGATTGTGCTGCTTGTCTGCGCCGTGACCGCGGCGATCGCCGCCAGCTCACGCGATGGTCTCGTCAGCTCTCGAGCGCCTCGTCGCCACCTCGGATGGGTTGCGCTGTTCTTAGCGGTAGTCGCGCTGTGGTGGGCACTGACCGACGCCGGAGTCAGCGCCATTGAACCGTTCGTCCTGCCCCCGGCCGCGTCTCTCATCGCCATCGCCGTGCTCATCCGAATGCGCCGGAACGCTTCGCTCTCAGCGGCGCAGCTTCTTTTCTGGGGACTCGTGCTCGCGATCGTGCCGGTCGGGCTCGCCTCCTCCGGCGCCGACACGAGCGACCTGGTGAGGGCCGCTGTCGTTGTGCTCGTCTCCGCGATATTGCTGGTTGTCGGAACAGCCGTGCTGAGCCGCTCCCACAACTCAACCCCGACAACGGCCGACGCCACCCCCGGGCGTACTGAGTTCTCCCGGCTCGCGGCTGTTGCAGTTGCTAGTGCCGGGCTTGTAGGCACCGCTCTCGTCACCGTGCTCCGCGCCGGAGAAGCGATCTCCTCGCCTGCAGGGGTGCTGGAGATGTGGCTTGCGCCATCGATCTGTGCGCTCGTCCTGTCTGCCGCGTTCGTGAGCCGCCGGGAGCAGCTCACCGTGGGCAAAGTGACCATCAGCGGTCCAAGGCTCGGCCAGGCGCTCGTCGTCGCCGCGATCACCACAGCCGCCCTCTACGAACTCGGCGCGGTGATTGCCACGCCCGAAGGCTCACCGGTCAGTGCGTCCCTCCGCGTCGTTGTCGTCGTCGCGGCGCTGAGCGCGATTCACGTCGCAGCATTCGCACGCCGCGTGCCGCTCGCCGCAGCGTTCGGCTCCCCTGCGGCGTGGACCGCCGTCGGGCTTGCCGGGGTCGCCGCTCTGCTCGGGCTTGCCTACGTTGAGGCACCGGAGATGGTCACAGCACCGGTCGCCTTGGCCTTGGTCGCCACAGGAGCGCTGCGCCTTTCTCGCAACCCGCGAAGCGGGAGCTGGCCGGCACTGGGCCCGGGCCTCGCACTGCTACTGCTGCCCACACTCTTGCTCACGTTCACCGAGCCCGTCGCCTGGAGGCTCGTCGCTCTCGGCATCGTCGGAGTGGCGACAATCGTCGCTGGCGTTGCGCTGCGTCTGCAAGCCCCGTTCATCATCGGAACCGTTGTGGTGCTCGTGCACGCGCTGAGAACCTTTGCGCCCCAGATCGTAGCGATCTACGAAGCCGCGGACTGGTATGTCTGGGCCGGAATCGGCGGAGTACTACTCGTGGCCATCGCCATCCGATACGAACACCGGATGCGGGACGTCAAGCGGGCCGTCGGCAGCATCGCCTCGCTCCGATAGCAGCACGCAGCATCAGCACGTCACAGCACGTCACGTCACGTCACGTCACGGCGTCGTCGCACTGCGCTTGATCACGGCACCGTGGACGTGACTACACGTCCCGATGGGTGAAGCGCCCGGCCAGAAGCGTCGCAACAACAGGCATGCGTCGCACGTCGTCACCGGAGTCTGCCCAGGGGTCAGCATCGAGGACAACGAGGTCGGCAACTTCGCCTTCCCCAATGCGGGAGCGAGTGGATGCGACCAGCGCATCCCCCACCGAAATTGCTTGTTCGGGATGCCACGGCGCGCGGCCGTCGCGAGACCGCGAGACGGCCGCCGCGATGGTCACCCACGGATCAAGCGGGGCGACAGGAGCATCGGAACCCAGCGCGAGTTCGACCCCGGCATCCAGCAGAGACCGCAGCATGAACGATCGCTGCGTTCGCCCCTCCCAGAATCGGTCGGCGATATCCCGATCATCCATCGCGTGCTCGGGCTGCACGCTCGCCACGATGCCCAACTGCGCAAACCGCGCAACATCCGACTCCCGCAAAAGCTGTGCATGCTCAATGCGGCCCGGGATGCCCAACTGCTCATAAGCATCCAGCACCAGAGCATTCGCATGGTCACCGATCGCGTGAACGGTCGGTTCGATGCCGGCGTCAACGGCACGCCGGATGAGTGGCATCACCTCATCGGGCGGCAGGGTGAGCAGGCCGTGCGAATCGGGACCGGAGAGT
>NZ_JBACFR010000298.1:0-10753 GCF_056262345.1 Homoserinimonas sp. | reverse complement strand
CATCGCAGAGGGCTGGATCAGCACCTACATTGACCTCGACCCGACCGTTGCGACATACATCGGAGTCGCCGGCAGACTGGGCGAATACGCCGACTACTCGCCAGCCGGCGCCGAGGCCATGGCGGAGGCCAAGCGCAAGGTCATAGCTGCCCTGGATGCCGCAGACGCTGTCGACAGCGTCGATCGTGTGACGCAGACTGATCTGCGGGCGAGCCTGTCCCTCGATATTGAGGCGCATGCAGCCGGACTCCACCTTCGCGACCTGAATGTGCTTGCCTCTCCTGCAACGGAGATTCGGGACATCTTCGACCTTATGCCCACGGAGACCGAAGCGGACTGGGCCGACATCGCCGGGCGCATGAACGCCGTCCCCGCGGCGCTTGCGGGCTACACGGAGACCTTGCGCAAGGGAATCGACGAGGGCATAACCCCTGCACGCCGTCAGGTGCTTGCGGTCGCCCAGCTCACCGACCAGATCGCCGCTCCCGCAGGGTTCTTCACCTCGTTCTCCACGAGTTCCTCGCTCGACTTGCCAGAGACGCTCCGAACAGCGCTAGCTACAGGTGCGGCGTCGGCAACCGAGGCGTATGCCGCGTTCACCGAGTTTTTGCGCTCCGAGCTGGCTCCCGTGGCCACGACGGTTGATGGCGTCGGGCGCGAGGCTTACGCTCTGCACTCGCGGCGCTTTCTCGGCTCGGCCATCGACCTCGACGAAACGTATGAGTGGGGCATCGAAGAGCTCGCCCGTATGCGTTCCGAGCAGGAGGCGATCGCTCACGAAATCAAGCCCGGTGCATCGGTGGAGGAGGCAATTGCCATCCTCGATGCAGACCCCACCCGTCTGTTGCACGGCACCGACGCACTTCAGGCATGGATGCAAGAACTCAGCGACCGGGCCGTCTCAGAACTCGCGCAGAGCCATTTCGACATCCCTGCTGAGATTCGGCGGCTCGAATGCATGATTGCGCCCACCCAGAGCGGCGGCATCTATTACACGGGCCCGTCGGACGATTTCTCCCGACCCGGTCGGATGTGGTGGTCGGTGCCCGTAGGCGAAACGGAGTTTGCGACCTGGCGCCAGAAGACGACCGTTTTTCATGAGGGAGTTCCTGGGCATCACCTGCAGATTGGCCAGGCCGTCGTCAATCGCGGTCAGCTCAACACGTGGCGTCGGCAGCTCGCCGGCACATCGGGCCATGCGGAGGGCTGGGCGCTGTACGCCGAGCGTCTCATGGAGCAGCTCGGCTACCTCGATGACCCTGCAGACCGCCTCGGGATGCTTGACGCCCAGCGGATGCGCGCTGCTCGCGTTGTCCTCGACATCGGCGTGCACCTCGGCAAGCCCCGCCTCGACGGCACCGGCTCGTGGGACTTCGACTACGCGCTCGCCTTCTTCCGCGAGAACTGCCACGAGAGCGACGCCAGCACGCTGTTCGAAGTGAACCGTTACTTCGGATGGCCGGGTCAGGCGCCGTCGTACAAGGTCGGTCAGCGTTTGTGGGAGGAACTGAGGGACGAGGCGCACCGCCGCGAGGGCGATTCCTTCTCCATCCGGGACTTCCACAGCCGGGCCTTGGCGCTCGGGGGAGTCGGTCTCGACACACTGCGCACCGCAGTACTCGATTTCGACTAAGCGTCCTCGCAGTGGGGGAGCCGAACGCATCACCGTATGAGGTTGTGTTGGGCGATCGACTCCTCCACCACCTTTGATCGGGTAGGTTCGCCGCGTCGTCTTCTCTGGCCAGTTCTCTGGGTCTTGGGGAGGGCGGGGAGTGAGTTTCCGGGCTGGCACGAGCAGGTACGTTTCACCGTAGTCAGCAGGCCTGTACCGGAACCCCGCGCTCGGTAGACTTTATGAATACTCGGGTTTTTTAGATATGAACTCGCGGGGGAGGCGGAGCAATGAGTCAGCGTGTCGTCGTCGCGGGGGCATCGGGATTCATTGGCACCCGACTCGTGGAGTCTTACCGCGTGGCAGGGGCCAGCGTTTCTACAATCGGACGCCCAGGGGCGGACGCCGTGTGGGGCGATTCTGCCACGATCACCGCACTCCTCGACGGTGCCGACCTAGTGGTCAATCTCGCAGGCAAGAGCGTGAACTGCCGATACACGGAGGCGAACCGCGCGGAGATCTTTCGGTCGCGACGCGAAACTACACGCCAAATTTCGGATGCGATCGCCGCCTGCGCCGCACCTCCGCCGGTATGGATCAACTCATCGACCGCCACTATCTACCGTCACGCCGACGACCGTCCGATGACCGAGTCCGGCGGCGAGCTAGGGCAGGGCTTCTCGGTAGAGGTGGCAAAGGCTTGGGAGTCTGAGTTCTTCAGCGCCGAGTTGCCGGGGACGAGGCGTGTCGCGCTGCGAATCGCCATCGTGCTCGCAAACGGCAGCGTGATGAAGCCGCTCACGAGGCTCGCGCGATTCGGGTTGGGCGGACCTCAGCTCGATGGGCGCTGGTTCTCCACCCGCCGCCGTCGGAATGCGGGCACCTTTCACGCCTACCGCCCCACCAAGGGGCGTCAGAAGTTCAGTTGGATTCATATCGATGACGTCGTCGGAGTCATTAAGTTCGTGACGGAGCGACCCGACATCGAGGGTGTCGTCAACGTTTCCGCCCCGAATCCCACCGACAATGCCGAGCTGATGTCCACGATCCGTAGACGGCTCGGAATACCCTTCGGTCTCCCCGCGTTTCGATGGATGCTCGAGCTTGGTTCCGCGCTCATCCGCACCGAAACGGAGCTGGTTCTCAAGAGCCGCTGGGTGCTTCCGGAACGACTCGCTGCGGAGGGGTTTAGCTTTTCCCACCCGTCCATCGGGCCAGCAATCGCCCAGATTCTCGCGGTAGAAAAGCCCCGGCAGACACGATAAGCTAGAACGTCACGTTTGTGACGCCCCTATTCGACCGTCGCGGCGAAATCATCAATCCTGAGCAGTACCTCGCCGTGACCTGATTATGTGCCGAACCTCGGCATTTCCATCCTGGAGCAACTACTAAATGACAATCGCAACGACCGGTAAGGCACCCAAGCAGGTCGCCATCAACGACATCGGATCTGCTGAAGACTTTCTCGCCGCGGTCGAAAAAACGCTGAAGTTCTTCAACGACGGAGACCTCATTGAGGGCACCGTCGTCAAGATCGACCGTGATGAGGTTCTCCTCGACGTCGGTTACAAGACCGAGGGTGTTATCCCCTCCCGCGAACTTTCCATCAAGCACGACGTCAACCCCGACGAGGTAGTCGCTGTCGGCGACACCGTCGAGGCCCTCGTTCTCCAGAAGGAGGACAAGGAAGGTCGTCTGATCCTGTCCAAGAAGCGTGCTCAGTACGAGCGTGCGTGGGGCGACGTCGAGAAGATCAAGGAAGACGACGGAGTCGTCACCGGTACGGTCATCGAGGTCGTCAAGGGCGGCCTCATCGTGGACATCGGCCTCCGTGGCTTCCTCCCGGCCTCGCTCATCGAGCTTCGCCGCGTTCGCGACCTCACGCCGTACCTTGGCCAGGAGATCGAGGCCAAGATCCTCGAGCTCGACAAGAACCGCAACAACGTTGTTCTGTCGCGCCGCGCGCTTCTTGAGCAGACGCAGTCCGAGAGCCGCACGACGTTCCTCAACAACCTTGCCAAGGGCCAGGTTCGCAAGGGTGTCGTCTCCTCGATCGTCAACTTCGGTGCATTCGTGGACCTCGGTGGCGTCGACGGACTCGTTCACGTCTCCGAGCTCAGCTGGAAGCACATCGAGCACGCCAGCGAGGTCGTTGAGGTTGGCCAGGAAGTCACCGTCGAGATCCTCGAGGTCGACCTGGACCGCGAGCGCGTTTCGCTGTCGCTCAAGGCAACGCAGGAAGACCCGTGGCAGGTATTTGCTCGCACCCACGCCATCGGCCAGGTTGCACCGGGCAAGGTCACGAAGCTCGTCCCCTTCGGCGCGTTCGTTCGCGTTGCAGAGGGCATCGAGGGCCTCGTGCACATCTCGGAGCTGTCCGGCAAGCACGTTGAGCTCGCCGAGCAGGTCGTTTCGGTCGGCGAAGAGGTCTTCGTCAAGGTCATCGACATCGACCTCGAGCGTCGCCGCATCTCGCTGAGCCTCAAGCAGGCCAACGAGGGTGTCGACCCCGAGGGCACCGAGTTCGACCCGGCGCTCTACGGAATGCTCACCGAGTACGACGAGCAGGGCAACTACAAGTACCCCGAGGGCTTCGACCCCGAGACCAACGAGTGGAAGGAAGGCTTCGAGGAGCAGCGCTCCAAGTGGGAAGCCGACTACGCCGCCGCTCAGGCTCGCTGGGAAGCACACAAGAAGCAGGTTGCTGCTGCCGCCGTCAAGGAGATCGAAGACGCTCCTGCCGCCGGTGGTTCGTCGTTCTCGAGCGAGTCGGCTTCGGCTGGCACGCTTGCTGACGATGAGGCTCTCGCCGCTCTGCGCGAGAAGCTCTCGAGCAACTAAGCAGGTCGACGCCTCTGGCGTTATTCGACGAAACGGTCGGGTCCCTCGGGGCCCGGCCGTTTCGGCGTTAACCACAACCGCAACTGCCGAGGTGGTCAGGAACTCTTCTCGTGCTTGCGTGCGGCAGCCGATGCCCTGGCTTTACGAACGCTGCGCACGCCCCACCAGATCAGCAACGGAACCGCGACCAGGATGAGAATCGGAACGACAATGGCCGCTATGGCCAGGCCAACGCTGCTTGCGTCTTCTACCGTGCTCAGAACCGGCGCAGCAGCGCCCATCGTGAGTGCGTTGGCTGCTGGCCGGGCGATCGCTTTGGTCAGGTGGACCACGAGCGCGATAGCGGCTCCCGTCACGAAGGGAACCCAGTTTGATTCAAAGAACTGGGTCGGATCGGTGACCGCTGCCGTCTCCATCGAGGTTCCTGACCCGAAAGCTAGTCCACCTGCTGTGGGGCGAACGAGTGTCTGTACCCAGTCGTTGATGGAGTCGACCGCGGGAATCTTGTCCGCGACTGCTTCGATCACCAACAACACGCCAAGGATCGCGAGCACCCAAGGATTCTCGAGCCAGGTCCAGTTCGGCGGGAGCTCGACAAAGGGCAGGAAGCGGCTTGCGATCCCCATTATCAACAGGGGAACGTAGGCATTGAGTCCCGCAGAGAGAGCCAACCCAGTCCCCGTGAGCAATTCCAGCATCGTTGCTCCTTTCGGCTGAGCAGGACAGTAGCATGGGCCCCGTGTTACTTATTGGCCTCACGGGAGGCATCGCCTCGGGAAAGTCTTTGGTCGCAGCGAGACTGGCAGAACTCGGCGCCCATCACATCGACGCAGATGTCTTGGCCCGCGAAGTCGTTGCACCCGGCACCGATGGTCTCAGGGAGATTGCGGATGCCTTTGGCGCCAGTGTGCTGCAGCCCGATGGCAGTCTCGACCGCGCAGCACTCGGGTCAATCGTCTTTAGCGACCCAGAGGCGCGCGCCACCCTCAACGCGATCACCCACCCCCGGGTTCGTGATCTCGTCGCCGAACGGGTAGCCCAGGCGGAGGCCGCCGATCCCAACGCCATCGTGATCTATGACGTGCCGCTGCTTGCAGAATCGGCACAGAACAACCGTCCGCGACTTGATTCCGTCGTCGTGGTGCATTCGGATACCGAGGATCGCATCCGTCGCATGGTCGAGGATCGTGGCATGTCCAGAGAAGAAGCAATGCACCGCATTAACTCGCAGTCGACAGACTCGGAGCGTCTCGCGATCGCGGATGTTGTGCTGGACAACCATGGCACGCGGGAGGCGCTCCTGGCTCAGGTCGACGAACTATGGTCTGCGCTGCTTTCGCGAAGCCAGCAGAGCCAGCAGAGCAAGCGGAGCTAGATCGAGGGCAGGAGCAGCAGCGCTGTCGGCACGGCGAGCAGGGCGAGTGCCAGGGCAACCGCCACCGCTCGCGCGGCGAAGGAGAGCGGCCGATGCCCCCCTCGAAGCCTGGCTATCCTCAGCGCCGAGGACGGGCTCGCCATCTGCACGGATTGTTCGGCCTCATCGGCGAGGAATACGTCACTCGCGGGACTCCGATCGGCCGCGGGGAGTGGCACCGAATCCCGCCACCCGTGACCTCCGATCGCCACGAGTGCGATCGCTCGCGCCAGCGTCGCATCTGCAACGACAAGCCTGGCCTTGTCGTCGGCCAACATCTCCACCAGTGACGCGACAGCATCCTGAGCGCGCGTGGCAATCGGGAACCAGGGGAGCGAACGCCGCCACGCTCTGAAGGCGAGAAGCACCAGGTAGTGGCGCTGAGTAGCGTGCGCCTCCTCATGAGCAACCACGGCGCGGAGTTCTTGGTCGTCCAGAATGCTCATGAGGCCGGCCGAAAGAACGGTGATGGATCGGGTTGCGCCCGGCAGGCAGTATGCGACAGGCGCATCGTGGGCCAGCAACAGAGTGTCGGGCCGTTCCGGCATGGGGGAGCTAAGCATGCGAACGAGGTCGCGGTGACGGCGACGGGATCGCTCATCGCGCACGAGCGCGAGCATGAGGTTGAGCAGCAAATGGATGGTGAGCAGGATGGCACCGCTCAACGCGAACATGTGAACGAAGTCGGCACCCGACGGCAGGGTGCCCTGCTGTAGGAAGCTAGCGAACGATCCGCTGGCCGCGAGGAGGTTTTCGCCGAAAGGCTGTAGCCCGTAGACGAGCAGCGCGCCGATCATCGACAGGCCGCCGGCGAGGGCCACCGCCTGCCAGACAATAAGTGCGACGGCGGGGGATCGCGAAGGCCACGATGCCCTGGCAAGCAGAATCGGCACCGGCCATGCCAAGACAACCGCCAAAACGGCGAGGGCGATTGAAGTCTGCAGCACTCTGCGACGCTATCAGCGGTTGAGTGGGATGCTTCGCAGCGACCGAGCTAGCGGGGCAGGCTCGCGCCGTCGAGCATCCGCCGCAAGAGATCCGCTTCATCGGGGCCGACACTGCCGACAAAGCGCGCCAAGACGGCTTCGCGATCGGGAGCGGCACCGAGCACATCATGCATCAGCTCGGCCATATACGAGGCGCGGTTAGTCACCGACAGGTAG
Organism: Homoserinimonas sp.; assembly: GCF_056262345.1. NCBI lineage: Bacteria > Bacillati > Actinomycetota > Actinomycetes > Micrococcales > Microbacteriaceae > Homoserinimonas > Homoserinimonas sp. The sequence goes on along the minus strand of NZ_JBACFR010000298.1, from coordinate 3,723 downwards.
AGGTGAGGGCGCGTGGTGCGGTCTCGGGTAACAAAGTTTTTGCGCTCGAGGCGAGAGAGCACGGTGAGCACCGTGGTGACGGCAAGTTCCCTACCGGCTCCCGTCTCCCCGGTGGCCAGACGGTCTCGAACCTCAGGGGCGCTGAGCGCCGCGGTCGAGTCCCAAAAAAGGTCCATAACCGCGCGTTCGAGTTCGCCAAGCTGAGGAGAGATGCGTGCCATGACCAAGACTTTACATGAATTCGAAATGACTCTACATGAGGTAGAAATCGATTTCGACATGGTGTAGAACTTAAATGTCTACACGTTGTAGAACTCAATAGCGGGTCATCGCCTGCACCAACCGGAGGCATTGTGGAAGCGATCGACCCCCTACTTATTGCACGCTGGCAGTTCGGTATCACCACGGTCTACCACTTCTGGATGGTGCCGTTGACTCTCGGCCTCGGCCCGGTGATCGCATTCATGCAAATGCGATGGCACAAAACCGGCGACGACCGCTGGTACCGCATGACCAAGTTCTGGGGAAAGCTCTACCTCATCAACTTCATCATGGGTGTCGCCACCGGCATCGTGCAGGAATTCCAGTTCGGACTCGCCTGGAGCGAGTACAGCCGCTTCGTCGGCGACGTGTTCGGAGCCCCTCTGGCGATGGAAGCGCTTCTGGCGTTCTTCATCGAATCTACGTTCCTGGGCCTCTGGATCTTTGGATGGGGGAGGCTGCCGAAGAGGGTGCACCTCGCTTGCCTGTGGATCGCCGTCGCAGGATCCGTCGTCTCGGCCTACTTCATCCTCGTTGCGAACTCATGGATGCAGCACCCCGTGGGCGTAGAGCTGGTCGATGGCTACCCACAGATGGTTGACGCGTGGGCCGTGTTCACCAACAACACCGCTATCGCCGCCTTTACCCACACAATCTTTGGTGCCTTTGCGGTCGGGGGCGGCTTCATGCTCGGCATCGCCTGGTACCAGCTCTGGCAGCGCCGCCGCGACGGCATCGACACCGTCGACGTTGATGGCAACGTCATCGTGGGCGAAGCCCTCGACATCCCGGGGCGAGACAAGAACGACCACAAGGTATGGCTCAGCTCGCTCCGCATCGGCGCAATCGTCGCCATAGTCGCCTTCGGCGGGGTAGCAGTCACGGGCGACACCCAGGCCAAGCTCATGTACGAGCAGCAGCCGTTGAAGATGGCTGCTGCCGAGGCCGCATGCCACACCGGCACCAGCTTCTCCGTGCTTTCGATCGGCCCCCTCGGCACCAAGGACTGCAACGAGGTGACCACGATCATCGAGATCCACGGGCTGCTGTCGTTCCTTGCACACGGAGACTTCACCACCGAGCTGCCCGGCCTCAATGAACTCGTGCCCGAGTATCAGGCCCGTTACGGCACCAACCTGCCCGACGACCCGATTCTCGGTCAGCGCGCCGGCGAGGAGATCAACTACGTGCCCATCATGGAGGTCACCTATTGGGGCTTCCGACTGATGATGGGCTTCGGAATGCTCGCGGCTGCGGCCGCAGCGGTTGCGCTGTTCCTCACACGCAAGGGCACCGTGCCCAAGAGCAAGGGCATCATGAACCTGGCGGTTGCCGGAATCTTCGCGCCCTTCGCGGCCAACTCAGCCGGGTGGATCTTCACCGAAATGGGGCGCCAGCCGTTCGTCGTCGCCCCCAACCCCACGGGGCTCGACGGCGTGATGATGTTCACCGCGGCGGCGGTCTCACCCAGTGTGAGCTTTGGCGAGGTGCTGTTCTCGCTCGCCTCCCTCACGCTCATCTACGGCGTACTCATGGTGTTTGAGGTCATGCTCATTATTCGCTACGTGAGGGGCGGTGTGGCTAGTGCCGTGCCAGAGCTCCTCACCAAGAAGAAGGATGGCGATGGCGACGACGGGGCTGCTCCATCCGACGACGATGTCCTCTCGTTCGCGTACTAATCATCGACGGCCAAGGAGCTGATCATGGAATTTCTTCCTACCCTCTGGTTCGTGCTGATCGCGGTGCTTTGGACGGGCTTTCTCTTTCTTGAGGGTTTCGACCTCGGGGTCGGCATGCACATTCTGTTCTCGGCCAAGAACCCGCAGCAGAAGCGCGTTATGCTCAATACCATCGGGCCTGTCTGGGACGGCAACGAAGTGTGGCTTCTCACCGCGGGCGGGGCAATGTTCGCGGCCTTCCCGTTCTGGTATGCCTCGCTCTTCTCGGCGCTATACATCCCCCTCGTACTTGTGCTCGTGGGATTGATCTTCAGGGCCGTAGCCATCGAATACCGGGGCAAGGGCACGACAACCCGGTGGGTCAAAGGATGGGATCTGGCTCTGGGGCTCGGGTCGCTCGTCAGCGCATTTGGGGTGGGAGCGGCTCTCGCTCTCACGACTACCGGTCTGCCGCTGGATAGCAACGGCGACAGGGTAGGCGGGGCGTGGGCCTGGTTCAACGGCTATGCGATCCTTGGCGGTCTTGCCGTTGTCGGCTTCTGCCTGGTGCACGCTGCGGCGTTCCTCGCCCTCAAGACCGATGGGGACGTGCGGCAGCAATCCCGGCGGTTTGTCGCGGTTGCGCTGCCGTTTGCTCTGCTTCCTCTTGCAGGATGGGTGCTCGCAATCCAGTTCACCTCGGGCAATCCCATCACCTGGGCGCTGGTCATCGTCGCAGTCGTCGCCGGAGTGCTCGCATGGTACGCCAACCGTGCAGGGCGCGAGGGCAGGTCCTTCCTCTATCTCGGCACCTTCCTGCTCGCGGGATCCGCGTCGATCTTTGCGGCGGTCTTCCCCACGGTTCTGCCGTCGACCCTCGACCCCGCCTTCGACCTCACCGTGACGAATGCGTCTGCATCCGACTACACGCTCGGTCTGATGAGCATCGTCGCCGCGTTCGGGGTTCCCCTCGTTTTGGCCTACCAAGGCTGGACCTACTGGGTCTTTCGCAAGCGCATCTCGTCCGCCAGGATTCCTGAGGCGATCGAGGTTGTCCCAGCCATTCGACAGAAATAGAAGTAATGCCACGATCACCCATGGCGGGGCTCGGAGCGCTTGAGCGACCGGTGCTCTACCTCCTCGGGCTCGCCAGCGCCCTCAAAGCGGCATCACTCATCGGCATTGCCACGGCACTGTCGGTCGGAATCGTCAGCGCTATCGACGGCGACGATCGATGGCGTGACGCGGTTGTGTGGGGTCTTGTCTCTGTTGCCGCACGAGCCCTGGTCACGTGGGCCCAGCGGGTGATTTCCGCACGAGCGGCGCTCGGCGTTAAGGAGCGGCTCCGCTCCGACATGGCGGAGCATCTCGTCACCTCCGGCGGAGCGAGGGTTGGTTCCCAGTCGACCCTGGCGACGCTGGGGCTCGACGAGCTCGACAAGTACTACACGGTGTTCCTGCCCGCCCTGATCAATGCGGCGTGCATCCCGCTTCTCATTGGCGCGCGCATCCTGTTCGCCGACTGGGTGAGCGCCCTCATAATCGTGCTGACGGTGCCCCTGATTCCCGTTTTCATGGTGCTGATCGGGCAGCACACAGAAGACCGGGTCGAGGTTGCGACCACTCAACTTGGCAGGCTTTCCGATCATCTGGTGGAGCTCGTGAGAGGCCTGCCAGTGCTCGTGGGCCTTGGCCGCGCTCGGGAGCAGGTTGCCGCACTCAGCGCACTCTCGGAGCGGTTTCGCGCCACAACGATGCAGACCCTCAAGGTCGCGTTCCTCTCGTCGCTTGCGCTCGAACTCAT
>NZ_JBACFR010000297.1:0-30536 GCF_056262345.1 Homoserinimonas sp. | reverse complement strand
ATCCACGAGACTGGTCTGCAGAATGTGAAGAAGGCAGTCTCTGACGACTACCCCCTGTTCCTCGCCGACTCGCAGGAGTGCCCACAGTGGCTCGCCGTTGAAATCGCCGACTGACCCAGCGCGACGACAAGGAGCACTCATGACTATCGACGGTCTCGCCGGCAAATCGATCATCGTCACGGCGGGCGGCAACGGCATCGGCCTCGCCACCGCCCGCGCTCTCGTTGAGAACGGCGCCAGGGTCGCCATCGTGGATATCTCGGCTGACGCCGTAGCCGCCGCCGTTGCTGAACTCGGCAGCGACAAGGCCATCGGCATCACGGCAGATATCGGCTCTCTCGCCGACGTTGACAGCTATTTCGACGAGTGCATCGACCGCTTCGGTCGCGTTGACGCGCTCTTCAACAACGCCGGAATCACCGCTCCACGGGTGCCGCTAGCCGACCTCGACCTTACGGCGGCAGCGAAGCTGCTCGACGTGAACATTATGGGCACCGTACGAGGAATGCAGCGAATGATCGCGCATGCCCGCGATCACGGTCAGGGCGGCACCATCCTCAACACGTCATCGGGAACCGCGCTTCAGGGCGCTCCCAACACGGGCTTTTACTCCGCCACCAAGGCGGCCATCATCTCGCTGACGAAGACGGTGGCGATTGAGGCGGCGGAGTACGGCATTCGGGTCAACACGATTCTGCCCGGCCCCACCGAGACCCCCACGCTTCTCGCAGCCCCAGAAGAGCGCAAGGCGTTCTTTCTCAGCACCGTGCCGCTCGGTCGCTTTGGTAAGCCGACCGAGGTTGCCGGGCTCGCCGCCTGGCTACTGAGCGACCAGAGCAGCTACTGCACCGCCGGCGTCTTTGCAGTCGACGGCGGCTCGTCGGCGTAACGCGCCGAGCATCCATTTCACTTTTTGCTGGCGGCTCGACGACCGCCCGACGATTGGCTCCCCATGAAGAAACCCATCCTTCTCGCGTGCGGCGACTACGACCGCACCTCGGCGCTCGCGACCGGGCGCGTTCAGGCCGAGGGCCTGGACCTCAATGTGCTCAACCTGCCCGTAGAGGAGATCTTCTACCGCACGGCCGTGTACGGTGAGTTCGACGTCTCGGAGATGTCGCTGTCGTCGTATTCGCTCACGCTTGAGCGCAAGAACGAATTCGTGGCTATCCCCGTGTTCCCCTCACGGGCATTCCGTCACAACGGCGTCTATGTGAACGCCAACTCGGGCATTAAGACGCCTCAGGACTTGATCGGCAAAACCGTGGGTGTCGCCGAGTACCAGATGACCGCGACCGTGTGGATCCGGGGCTTCCTCGCCGAGGACTACGGCGTGCCCGTCGACTCGGTCAAATACCGCACGGGCGGGCTCCACACGCCTGGCCGTCACGAGAAGATCGCCATCACTCCTCCCGGAATCGATATCGCTCCCATCCCAGAGGGCAAGACCCTCGACGCGATGCTCATCAGCGGCGAGATCGATGCCCTGCACACACCTCGCCTGCCCAACTCCTATCTCGATCGCAACCCCAATGTGCGCCGCCTGTGGGAGAACACAGAAGAAGAAGAGCTCGCCTACTTCGAGCGGACCGGCATATTTCCGATAATGCATGTTGTGGTGATTCGCCGTGATATCTACGAGCAGAACCGCTGGATGGCCCGGTCCCTCATGAAGGCATTCACTGAGGCGAAGAAGATCGTCACCGACAGAGCCGAGGAGACGGCGGCGCTCAGCAGCATGAACCCCTTCAGCTACCTTGCCGCCCGCAAAGTGCGCGAGACGATGGGGGACGACTACTGGTCTTACGGCCTCGAACCCAACCGAGCGACCCTCGCAGCGTTCTTGCGCTACTCCTACGATCAGGGGCTCATCACGAAGCTTCACGAGCCAGAAGACCTGTTCGCGCCCGAGACGCTCACGAACTTCGTCATTTAGGACCCCGTCATGCCCGTGATCGATGCGCAACTGCACGTGTTTGAATCGAACACGGCAGCACGACCATGGACGGGCGCTGGCTCGCCTCTTGCGCAGGCCACGGGGGCACAGACCATAGCCCTGATGGATGCCGCCGGCGTCGACTCGGCGATCATCGTCTCGCCCTGGCTCAACTACCTCGCCGACGCGTCATACGCCTACGAGGTAGCCGAGCAGTTCCCGGGCCGATTCTGCGTGGTCGCGCCCGTCGACCCGCGCCGAGTCGACCAGGCGGAGTTCGTGGCGGAGTGCGCCAGCAACAGCAGGCTTGTCGGGCTGCGGCTCATGCTGTGGGCACCAGCCGAGCGCGAGAAGCTCGCCGCTGGCGGTTACACCGCGCTGCTCGGCGACCTGGAGAATCGGGGTATTCCGCTGTGCGTTGCGCTGGGGCCCAGCGCGGCGGATGCTCGCCTCATCGCCGAGCGACACCCCGGCTTGAGCGTTGTGATCGATCACCTCGGGCTCGGCTCCTCCCCCGTACCGCCTGCCCCCGAGCATCCGTTCGATCGGCTACCCGAGATTCTTCGACTGGCCGCGCTGCCCAACGTCGCCGTGAAGGCGACGGGCATGCCCGCTCTCTCGCACGAGCAGCACCCCTACCCGGACATCCACGAGCAGCTGCACGCCCTGCTCGCCGCCTTTGGCCCGCAGCGCGTGATGTGGGGCACCGACTGGACTCGCACGCACGCGTTTCTCGACTATTCCGACGGCGTGACCTGGCTCAATTCCGCAGGGCTCTCTCGTCACGAACTCGCCCTCGTGCGGGGAGGTGCCGCTCATGAGCTGTTCGGCACCCACCGAGCGCTCAGCTGATCATCGGCCACCACTCCGCTAACTCGCACCATTGCGTGGCACTCTCCGGAGCAGAGCACCATTCACTCGCTCACAAGGGGTCACACGCGCCCTGCATGACCCTTCACTCGGAGACGAAAGAAGACAATCATGTCGAACCCACTCGATTTTCTCGGACACATCGATCGACTCGCCTCTGGCGCGTTCGACACCGCTCGCGGCCCGCGACTGATGCCGGTTGACCTGTTCCGGGAGGGTGACCAGTATGTCCTCAACGCCGACATGCCCGGAATTGACCCTTCCAGCGTCGACCTTGATGTCGACGGGCAACTGCTCACGATTAGGGCAGAACGCCGCGCTCCCGTGAACGAATCGGTCAAATGGCTCAGCCACGAGCGGCCGTACGGCAGCTACATGCGCCAGTTCACGCTCGGCGATGGAGTCGACGTTGAACGCATCACGGCAACCTACGAGAACGGGGTGCTCTCGGTGACGGTGCCCGTTGCCGAGAGGGCAAAGCCCCGCAAGATTCAGATCACCTCGAAGGAGGGCGAGCGCAAGGAGATGAGCTCATAGCTCTGAGCTGTCTGCGACCCGTGAGCAGGGGTGCTGACACCGCTTTTTAGCGCGCGCTGGCACCCCTCACCAGGTACTCATAGCCAGCGCGAAGTTGTGCCGGCACCCACTCAAACTCGGCCAGGTCGGCTTCGGATGCCCAGGTCTTAACCTCGCCGGCGCTGAGCGCGCTGAGCATTGTTGTGGCGGCCCGCTCAAGGAGCACCGCCGTCATGACCGCCGTGGCAACATCCGGACCCGTCATGGCGAAACCATGCTGGGGCATGAGCACGCCGACGTTGTCGGCGAGTACGTCGGCCAAGCGAACGCCCATCTCGGCATTTCGGATGAGGTTCATTGTCTCGGTGAACCGGGGCAACTGCGGCTCTGCAAACAACATGCCCGCATGCGTGAGTGGCCGCATGGGCACCTCAAGGGCGCACCACGCGTTGACCGCGTCACTGTGGGCATGCACGACCGAGTTCACATCGGGCCGCGCCCGATAGATCGACGTGTGGATGTAGAACTCGATATGCCGGGGCCCGTCGCCGACGACGACGTTGCCGTCCCAGTCAACGAGCACCACATTGTCGGGGGTGATCTCCTCGAAACCGAGGCCAGACGACTTCATCCACACGCCTCTGCCGTCGCGGTCGCGCACCGAGACGTGGCCCCATACGAGGTCAGAAAGCCCACCGAACGCGAGCGCCCGGCTCGCGTCGCTGACGAGCTGCGCGGTCTCTGCCTCGTAGATCAGGTCTCTGGCCGAATAGGTTGTTGTCATGATGCATCCCTCCGCTATGGCCTAGTGGCCGGCGGGGCCACCGTCGCCGAAGAGGACCGAGACGTTCTTGGCCTGCGTCCAGGAGAGGATCTCCTCGTGGTTCTCCTCGCGCCCGATGCCGGAGTTCTTGTAACCGCCGAATCCGCTACCAAGAAAGTGGCGAGAGGTCTCGTTGATCCAGACATATCCGGCCTGGACGTCGCGGGCGTAGGCGTGGGCCGTGCGCAGGTCCTGCGTGAACGCGCTGGCGGTGAGGCCATACTGCACGCTGTTGGCGATCGTGAGGGCCTCATCGTAGGTGTCGAACGGCATCGCCGCGAGAACCGGCCCGAAGATCTCCTCCTGGGCAAGGCGCCCGTACGGGTCGACGTTGTCGAAGAGGGTCGGACGAACGAAGAGGCCGTTGGCAAGCTCGCCATCGGTGACCTGGTAGCCACCGGCAAGAAGGTCAGCACCCTCGGACTTTCCGATCTCGATGTACTTCATCACCTTGTCGAACTGCTGCTTGTTGACGATCGCACCCGTGTCGGTGTTTGCGTCGTGGGGCATGCCCGAACGGATTGCCTCCATCTTCTCGGCGAGAGCATCGACAACGCGGCGGTGGATCGAGCGGTGCACGATGAGGCGAGAGGTCGAGCCGCACGACTGGCCCTGCCACGTGAAGTTCATGCCGTTGAGCGCCCCCGCGATGGCCTTGTCGACATCTGCGTCGGGGAAGATCACGAGTGGATTCTTGCCACCGAGCTCGAGGGTGACGTGCTTGACGCCCACCTCGGCTGCGCGGCGCTGAATCATGCGGCCCGTGCCATCTGCGCCAATGAAGGCGAGTCGCTGAACGTCGGGGTGAGCGACAAGCGCGTCGCCTGCCTCGTGGCCGTATCCCGTGATCACGTTGATGACGCCGGGAGGGAAGATCTCGTTAATGATGTCGGCCGCAGCAAGCGACGAGAGCGATGTGTGCTCAGACGGCTTGGTGACGACCGTGTTGCCGGCGGCAAGGGCGCCAGCCATCTTGCCGACCGTGAACAGCAGCGGGTGGTTGAACGCGCTGATGCGGCCGACGACACCATAGGGCTGGCGAAGCGAGTACATGAGGCGCTCGCTGCTGGAGGGGATGGTCGAGCCCTGGGCCTCGAGAACGAGCCCAGCGTAATAGCGAAGCTGTGCCGCGGCGACGTTGCTGTCGCGGCGCATCTCGTGAAGCGGACTGCCGTTATCGAGCGAGTCGAGGGCGGCCAGTTCTTCGCCGTTAGCCTCGATGGCGTCGGCGAGACGGTCGAGATACTTGGCGCGCTGCAGAGGCTCAAGGGCCGCCCATGCGGGAAACGCCGACTTGGCGGCGGCGACTGCATCGTCGACATCCGAAGCAGTGAGTCGGGGAATCGTGGTGATGACCTGGCCGTTCGACGGGTTGATCACGTCGATCGTCGCACCGTCGGAGGCGCCGCGGCGCTCGCCCCCGATCAGGGCAAGGTTGGAGATGCCGGTGGCGGATGCTGTGTCAGTGATGGTCACGATGGGTCCTTTGGTTGGAACGAAGTCAGGGGGCGAGCGACTAGCGCGGAGTGGTGGCGAGGCGAGCAAGCTCGCGTATTTGCTCATCACTGGAGTCGCGGCGGTTGTTGCGGCGGAACGGGCTGGTCGCCCCGGCCTCGAAGAACTCGTCTTCTGCCGTGGCGATGAGCTCGTCGGCCTCAAATGCCGATGGGATGCCCGCCGCCGCATAGAGCTCGGGCAGCAGATCGATCTCGACGCTGACCTCCGGTGAGACGACACTGCGGTTGAACTCCGCGACGATCGGCAGCAGCACGCTGTTTTGGCGGCCGTGAGCGATGCGGATCTTCGACGAGCCGGAGAGGGCGTGGATGAGGCTCAGCCCGGCGTTGCCGCAGGCAAAGTTGGCCATGGTCGACGCCTCGAGCAGGGCCTGGAGGTCTTCGGGCCGGCGCTCCTTAAGCGCGCGGGGAAGCGTCTCGCGGATCGTCCGCACCGCGGCGAGCGCGACGGTGTCGGTGAACCGGGTTGCTCCTTTGGCCCACAGGGCCTCGAAGCCGTGGCTGAGAGCATCCGCAGCAGCATCGCGCATGGGAACCTCGGGGAGCCCGACGAGAAGATTGCCGTCGAGAACCGCGATATCGGGCTCATAACCCCAGCCGCGCATGCCCACGTTGTGGCTGCTCTCGGTGTTGTAGAGCACGAATGCGTTGGAGACCTCGCTGCCGGAGCCTGCCGTGGTGGGAACCGCGATGAAGGGCGCGGGGCGATGCGGGGCCAGGCCGATTCCCTCGTACTGCTCGACGGGAGCCTCGTTGGTGAGGAGCAGCGCGACGGCCTTGGCCTGGCTGAGTGCACTGCCGCCACCCACACCGATAACAATGTCTGCGCCTGCGGCTCTCGCCTCTGCGGCCGCGGCCTCCGACGCGATGATCGTGGGGTCGACCTCGGCAAGACCGACAAAGACGACACCGGAACCGAGCTGCTGCTCAAAGCGATCCAGCACGCCGACCCGCTTGAGCCCTGCGTCGCCGATGAGAGCGATGCGGCTGCCGCCGAGCGTCGCGACGTGATCGAGGAGCGATTCGCTCGAACCAAGTCCTGCATAGACCCGGGTGGGGTTGGTGTAGAGCGCAGTCATCGTTGTCCTTCGTATGTGGGCCAGGGAGTCGGCACGTCTGCGTGCGCTCAGGCATCCCCGGCGATCACAAGACTAGGCAGAGGGCCGATGCCGAGGGAAAGACACAACCGCGGGTGACTTATTATGGGGGCGATATAAACGCCGCTCCTCCCCCACCTCAGCGGCGAGAAGGAGTGATCGATGGCGATCGAAATCCGCCACCTGCGGCAATTCTTGGCTGTTGCGGAAGAACTGCACTTCACCCGCGCGGCTGAGCGACTGCACCTTGCGCAGCCCGCCCTCAGCGCTCAGGTGAAGAAGCTTGAAGAAGAGCTAGAGATCCAGCTCCTGATTCGCAGCACTCGCGCCGTGCAGCTCACCGCAAGCGGCGAAGAGTTCGCGGCAAAGGCCCGCATAGCCGTCGAGGCTTACGACGATGCCCTCGCGACCGCAGCTCAACTGCGCGGTGGCGGTGCCGGCCACTTTAGTCTGGGCATCAACCCGCGGATGCAGCCCCGGGTTCGCATGGGCATCCTGCGTCGCCTCGAGGCAATTAGCCCCCGGCTCACGCTCGACTTTGTCAGCGAGAGCAGTGTTCGTCTGGTGAGCGCGGTCATCGAGGGCCGCCTCGATGCTGCGGTCGTCGTGGCCCCCACCCACACCGCGACCCTGCGCTCTGTACTCGTGCGCAACAGCCCCCTCGTCGCGGCCCTGCCTTCAACTCACCCGTGCGCCACAGCCGACTCTGTAACCCTCTGGGACCTGCGCGACGACGAATGGATTCTGCCAAGCGCCAACGTTTTCGCCTCAAATTCCATGATGCAGACCCTGTGCCTAGAGGCGGGCTTTCGCATGAAGGTGTCGACCAAGGCAACAAGCAACTACGACGAAGACTTCATCGCGGTTCGCGAGGGCAACGGAATCGAGGTCGTGCCCGAGAACTTTGCTCCCGCCAGAGTCAGCGACGACATCGTGTTCGTGCCCATCGAGAGTGCGACGATTCCGATTTATATGATCGCCCAGGCGTCGAACGAAAGCCGCGCCCTCGGTGCGGTCTTCAAGGCGGTGGTCGACCCCGATAAGAAGCCTGCTTCGGCACCCACGACGGCAGCCGCAGCGAGCTAGTTTCGGCTGCGCTGCCCCCGCCTAGCGGTGGGAGAACGGGATCAGGCCCGGCGCGAGAGCCTCGAACGTGAAGATGCCGATTCCCGTGGGGCCTCCCGCCAGCAGGACACCGAGGGTGTCGCCGGGCCGGATAGCCACGTGCGTCGTGCGCGGATAGTCGCGCAACGGATTGCTACCAGGAGTGATGACGCCGATGGGGTTGGCCTCGGAGTCGAGCACCTCGACTCTGGCACCGTCATACATCGCCTGATACACATTGTCGGCGGAGTCCACGGTGGTCGAATCGCAGAGGCCACCGGTGAAGTGGGCATAGACGCGTGATTCCGGAGCTTGACGGCCCTCAAGCTCGACTCCGATGAGCCGATTGGTGAGGTGCTCGCTCACCCAGAGTCGCTGCTCATCAACAGACAGCGCGATTCCATTGGGCATCGCAACGCCACCGAGCAGCAGAGACTGCTCCCCATCCGGCGTTACCTTGATCACCCGGCCGGTCGGATTCATGGCCGTGCCTTGAAAGTCGTTGTAATACATCGTTCCGTCGGCCGCGAAGACGAGGTCGTCGGGAACAATGGGCGTGCCGTCGAACTCGCCGAGCACGGTGCGATAACCGGTGCCGTCGGCGTTGGCGCAGGCGATGCGACCGCCGCCGTGCTCGCCACCCGTGAAGTCGGCGAAGAAGAGTCGGCCGTCTCGATGAATCACGAGCGAGGCGAGCTGAATGCCGCTGTCGGCGATGATGCGCTCGACCTCATTGGTCTCGGGGTCCCAGCGAAATACCTTGTAGCCATCGGGATCGGGGAAGGCGCTGATAAAGAACATCCGGCCACTGCGGTCGAAGGCTGGACCCTCGGGAATCGGGTTCATGCCGCCGGGCGTGTCTGTTCCGACAAGACGTTCGAGCACGGGCTGGGCAACAATGTGACGCAGGTCTCGCCCGTGTCGTGCTGCCGGTTGCGTGGTGATCGCCATTGATTCTCCTCGTGCCATGGTTCGGTGCTGCGGTTCGGTGTCGTTCACTGTAGCTGCGGGCATGGTGACGGATGCCCGGCGAATGAGACAGATCGGCCGCCATTGATACTGCACCATGGATGATGGCGGGCACTTCGCTCCCCCCATGCACGCTCGGACGGCCCGAACATGCGGATCTCATAGTTGTCCGCTTATGAGTCCGGCGCCATCTGTCTTTCCGTCGCCGCCGGGGTTGACCGTATTCTGCCGAGGATGCTAGCGGCGCCTGCGCCGCGCATCCGTGCCGTACGCGGTACCCGATCTTTGACCAGAGGAGCCCCACATGTCCGTAGAGAAAGTCGATGTCCGTCCCGAGAATTGGGACTGCATCATCGCCCCCACGTCGCTGCTGGCGATCATCACGACCGTGGACAAGGACGGCAACGTCAATGCGGCCTCGTATGGTTCGACCGTCCGCGTGTGCCACGATCCCGTGCAGCTCTCGTTCACCTGCACGCAGGGCAGCGACACGCACGCCAACATTCTTCAGACCGGAGAGTTCACGATCAACTTCGTGCCGTTCGAGCACGACATGCTCGAGAAGGTGCTGCAGATCGGCCTGCCGTGGAAGCGCGGCATCAACGAGCTCGAGATGGTTGGTCTGACCACGGTTCCCGGCACCAAGGTTGCCCCTCCCCGCATCAAGGAGTGCTACGCGCACTTCGAAATGAAGGTCGACTGGACCCACTCTTGGATTCACCGCATGACGGTGACGGGCATGACCCAGGCCGTTTCGGCCAACGCCAATGTGATCGACGAGAACCAGATGATCATCTGGGAAGAGGCCAAGCCCGCACACTTCGCCGGCGGCCGTTACCAGGACCAGTTCGTTCCAGCGAACCAGCCGATGAAGGTCGAGTGGGATTACCGTCCGCTCGAGAAGGCCGGAGTCACTGGCGCCAACTTCCGCGGGTTCGACGAGGGTGTCGAGGACCCGGTACTCACGCCCGTTGACGACTGGCGCGACATGTTCCGCAGCTCGCCCCGCTCGTTCTAAGCGTGCCGATGGGGCGCCGTCCGTTATGCGGTCGGCGCCTCGTCCCCCGTTTCGCGCAGGGTTTCACCATGCGCGACTAGCCGTGCCAGAAGAGAAACAAGTTGGGTACGCTCGCCCGGTTCTAGGCTCTCCACCATGCGGTCGGTCATGGAGGCCGCACTCACGGCTACCTCGTCGAAGACTCGCTGCCCTTCAGGGGTGAGGCTCAAAAGCTTGCGCCGCATGTCTTTGGGGTCGCGGTCGACGGCCACCCATCCACGCTGAATGAGGCGCTGGATGACGGCGCCCGTCGTGGAGGTATCGAGCCCCGATTCTCGCGAGAGCGCGATCTGATCGGTGCCGGGCCGGGCGGCGATTACCGTGATCGCCGAGAACTGCGTCGGCGTGACATCCTTCGACACCATCGCCGTCCACAGATACCCGTGGACCTGCTGCGCCCTGCGGATGAGATGTCCGGGGCGGCTATGCATGTCCTCGGGGTCGGATGGGGGCACCTGAGCGGTCACCCGGTCGAGTGTAGCGGCGGCAAGGGTTCCCACAAACAATCATTTACGATACGTTGGCGTCTAGAAAGCCCCGAAGGGGTCGTGACGACACAGACTCGCAGGAAGGCCACCGGATGACCCGGCGCGAAACCGCATCGCCTCGCAGCAACTCCGCGACCCGTGGGCGACCCCGCGACCCCGAGGTGGACCGTCTTATCAGCAGAGCGGCCCTCGAGCTTCTCGGCGAAGTCGGATACGACCGGACGAGCATCGAGGCAGTCGCCGCGCGATCCGGCGTCGCCAAAGCCTCGATCTACCGCCGCTGGCCCGGCAAGCCCGAACTCATCCTCGACGCGGTGCGCGCCCAGGAACCGGCAAACGAAGGTGCCCCCGAAGACACGGGAACCCTGCGCGGCGATCTCCTCGCCGCCTTTCCCCGATTTCTCGTCTTCAGCTCGTTCGAGAACAGCCAGGCCCCCATCATCACGGGCCTGATTCAGGCGATGCGGGTGAACCCGGACCTCACGGAATACATGAGGGGTCGCTTCATCAGCTCGATCAATCACATCAGCGAGATCATCGTGGAACGAGCAATCACCCGGGGAGAGGTCCCCGCGGCCGCTCGCTCCCTCCGCCTCTTTCACGACATCGCTCCCTCCCTCACGGTGGCGCGGATGCTCATGACCTATGAACCCGTCGACGACCAGTTTCGCGAAGAGCTGGTCGACACGATACTTCTGCCCCTGCTCAAAAACGCCTGAGCCCCAGCCCCACCTTCAACCCCCGCTCACATCTGCCGCCCCGCGGCCATGCCTCGCCGCGACGAAAGGACCCCATGTCTAACCGATTCGAATCCAAGGTTGTTCTCGTCACGGGTGCCGGTTCCGGCATCGGACGCGCCATTGCAGTGCGCATGGCCGACGAGGGCGCGCGCGTGATCGCCGCCGACATCAGTGGCGCCGAGAATGAGACCGCCGCGTTGCGACCAGACTCAATCACGGCCGTTCACTGCGACGTGGCGCAGCCCGCCGACATCGCCGCGATGTTCGACCGCATCGGCGCAGAGTTCGGCCGCCTCGACACCGTCTACAACAACGCGGGAATCACGGGGCCCGCAGTGCGCGCCCACGAGTATGACCTTGAATCGTGGGATCGCGTCATGGACATCAACGTGCGCGGCGCGTTCCTCGTGATCAAGCACGCGATTCCGATGCTTCTGGCCGTCGGCGGCGGCAGCATCATCAACACCGCCTCCGTCGCCTCGATCATTGCCGCACCCGGCTCGTTCGCCTACCCGCCGTCGAAGGGCGCGGTAATGATGATGACAAAACAGGCAGCGCTGGAGTACGCGGCAGACGGAATCCGGGTCAACGCGATCTGCCCCGGTCTGATTCGCACCCCCATCCTCGATGGGGCGCCCGTCGGCCACGACGTTCTGGCGACCTTCGTGCCGATGGGTCGCCTGGGCGAGCCAGAAGAGGTCGCGTCGCTCGCGGCGTTCCTGGGCAGCGACGAGGCCGGCTTCATCACCGGCCAGGGATTCTTCATCGACGGCGGCCAGACCATCGGCTAACGCCCCACTCCACGGCAGACGCCCCCGAGCTCACTTGGGGGCGTCTGTGTTTGTCAGGTCAGTCGGCGGCGAGCGCCAGGGCGATAGCCGCTTGCGCTATTTGGCGATAGACGATGGGCATGCTGATGTGGTCTGGGTCGACCCGGCGACCGATCGCCGAACCTTCGAGCACCGCGAAACAGAACGTTGCGATCTCCATGGGGTCTTTGCTGCTGCCAAGAAACGCTATGACCTCGGAGACCGGCCCGGCGATGAAGTCCAGACCGCTCTGGCGCACCCTGCGGATGGATTCGATTGTGTCGTCACTGATGTCGACGGGTTCCATGGCGAGCGTGACAAGCACACGAAAGAACCGCGGCTCCTCTCGGGTCGCTGCGCCGACGGACTCCATGTACCGCGTGAAGCGCTCGACCACGTCGCCGCCAGAAGAAAACGACTCCCACGACGGCAGCTCGGCGAAGAAGCGCTCCGACTCGCGCTTCACCACCGCCGCGACGACGCCATCTTTGCTGCCGAAGTGCCAGTAAATCGAGCTCGCGGGCAGCGCAGAGCGCGCGCACAGGGCGGCAACAGAGGTCCCCGAGTATCCGTTCTCGAAGATCAGATCAACAGCAGCGTCGAGGATGCGCTCGCGCGATTCGACGCCCTGCTTTTGGCGCAGGGTCAGTGAGCGAGGCATGGAGTCCATCCTGTCAGGGCGTGAGATGTCGTCAACAGTCAATTGCGTATGAATCTTCGCCACATCCGTATGCCGTGACTATTGCTTGTCTATGTTCTGCATGTAATGATCGCTACACACACAAAGAGGTGGTCCTTCGCGGGTCGAACCAACGGTTCGCCCGCACGGCCAGGAACCTCTGCACCTGACGTGAAGGAGATGGTCGCGGTGGCCACCACAACGCTCGAAAGCTCAACAAAGACCCCCCGCGGCGAGCACACACTCACCCTGACCGTCGCTGGGATCCGCGAGGAGGCAGACGGGGTTCGCTCGGTCACCCTCGCCCATGCCGACGGCAGCGCCCTCCCCGCCTGGGAGCCCGGCTCACACATCGACATCACGGTGGCCGAAGGCCTCACGCGGCAGTACTCGCTGTGCTCAGACCCGAGCGACCTCTCGAGCTACCGCATCGGCGTGCTGCGGGAGCCCACAAGCCGCGGCACCTCCGAGTACATTCACTCCACGCTCGCCGAAGGCGACACCGTCACGATCGTCGGCCCCCGCAACAACTTCGCCCTCGCCTCCGCGAATCGCTACATCTTTATCGCCGGCGGAATCGGAGTGACCCCCCTCATTCCCATGGTGGCCGCGGCAGCGGCATCCGGAGCCGACTACCAAATCGTCTATGGCGGCCGCCGCAAAGACTCGATGGCGTTCATTGAGGAGCTCGCGGCCCACGGCGACAGGTTTGTTATCTGGCCAGAGGACGAGAAGGGGCTCATCGACCTGCCCGGCCTGCTCGGCGAGGTCCACGACGACACCCTCATCTACACCTGCGGTCCCGGCCCACTGCTCGGCGCCGTGGAGAACTACAGCAGCCACTGGCCCGTCGGCGCTCTGCATCTTGAGCGCTTCACCCCCAAGGAGATCATCGTGACCGACCAGCTCGACGAGTTCGAGGTCGAACTGCAGGCGAGTGGAATCACACTCACCATCGGCCCAGACACCACCATCCTCGAGGCCGCCAAGGGAGCGGGCGTTGACGTCTTCTACTCGTGCTCAGAGGGCACCTGCGGTTCATGCGAGACGCAAATCATCGAAGGAGAAGCCGACCACCGCGACTCCGTGCTGAGCGCCGCAGAACAGGCAGAGAACACCTGCATGATGATCTGCGTTTCGCGCTCCAAATGTTCGAAGCTCGTGCTCGACCTCTAGGTCGCACCGCAGGCTTCGCCCTCCGCCAGACCCCTACCCACAGAACTCACGGGAGCAAAAACGATGTCAACGCCAACCCTGCTCGAAGTCACCGCAGAAGAGCTCGAAACCTGGCCGCCGCGCCCCGAAACCCGCAAGCAGCCCGCTGCTTACTTCGACGTGCTGCGCGAAAAGGCCGGCGCTGGCGTTTACCGCTTCCCCAACCCGCATGCCAATGGGCGCCCGATCTTCTTGGCCATGAGCTGGGATGCGGTCTCGCACATTCTCAAGCACACCGATGAGTTCGACTCCAACCTCGCCACCGTGCTGCCCGACATCGCGGCAATGCTGCAGCTTCCGTTCCCCGACAAGCCGACTCACTACCGCCCAGAAGGCATTGCGTTCACCGAGGACGAAGACCACGATGTGAAGCGCGTCTGGGCCGACATGCTGTTCACGCCCGAGCGCATGGCCGGGTACAGCGCTGTAATCGCCGAGGTCGCCGACCGCCTGATCGACAAGTTCATCGACGAGGGCACCGCCAACATCAGCGCCGACTTCGCCGAGGCGATCCCGCTCGAAGTTCTCACCATCATCATGGGTCTGCCCGGCGAAGATGCCGCTGACATCAAGCGCTGGACGGATGTTGTCACGCGCCTCAGCATGACGGCTCCCACCGCAGAGGAGGTCGCCAACACCGAGCGTGCGATCGCGGAGTGCTCCGAGTACGTGCTCACCCAGTGCCTCGAGCGCCTCGAGAACCCCGGCGACGACTACCTCAGCGAGGTCATCAAGCATCAGATCGCCCGTGACGGCGAGTTCGACCAGAACGTAATGGTCAGCCACGTGCGCAACATGTTCCTAGCGGCCTACCACACCACCGCGGGCGCCCTGATGGCCGCGACCGTGCACATGTGCGAGATGCCCGAACTGCAGGACGAAATTCGCAACACCCCAACGAGCTTTCGCAAGTTCTTCGAGGAGTCGATGCGCCTCGAAGGCCCGCTCATGTGGCACCCGCGTCACGCGGTCAACACCATCGAGATCGACGGCGTAGAAATCCCCGCCGGCTCGATTGTCTTCACGTCGTTCCGTGCGGGCAGCCATGACCCCGATAAGTACGAAGACCCCTACACATTCGACGCAAGCCGCCGCAACCTCATGCACCATCTGAGCTTTGGCGCCGGCATCCACCGCTGCCCCGGTGCCCCTCTCGCCAAGCTCTACGCGCAGGTTGCTTTCGAGCGGCTGCTGGCGCGCACGCGCAACCTAACTATCAACGAAGAGCTCAGTGACCTGGAGCCGCTGCCCGGCTTCAACTTCCGCATCCCCACCCGGGTGCAGGTCAACTTCGACAAGGCCTGATTCGAGAGCTAACTCGGGTCACACCATCGGCCGGGAGACAGGCGGGCACAGCCGCGTCTCCCGGCCGATTTTTCGCATCAGCTATACCAATGGAGGTATTGTTCATGTCCCTACCCGCTCCCCTCATTCGAGAGGTAACCGGCGCCGAGCTGGAATCCTGGCCGCCTACCCAGGAGACCCGCAAGCAGCCAGCCGCCTACTTCGAGAAGCTCCGCGGCATCGCCGGCGTCTATAGTTTTCCCCAGCCCCACCCCAACGGCCGCCCCATGTTCTTCGCGTCCTCATGGGATGCCGTCTCTCACATCCTCCGCGACGACACCCAGTTTGACTCGGATCTCACCGATGTGCTCCCCGAGCTTGCTGGCCTAATCGTTCCGCCCTACCCCGAGGTTTCTAGCCACTACCGCATCGAGGGCATCGCATTCACGGAGGGCGAGGACCACGACGTCAAGCGTTCGTGGGCCGAGATGCTCTTCGAAAAGGATCGACTGGATGCCTATGCTCCCGTCATCGCCGAGGTTGCCGACAGCCTCATCGACAGGTTCATTTCTGAGGGCCGAGCGAACATCACCGAGGACTTTGCGGAGGCGCTGCCGCTCGAGGTTCTGACCATCATCATGGGCCTGCCGCGGGAGGACGCGTCGACCATCAAGGGGTGGACGGATGCCATCACCAAGGTCGGCATGGGAACCCCGTCTCCTGAAGAAGCGGCCGCTGCGGGGCTCGCCCTCGAGCAGAGCTCCGACTATGCGTACCGTCAGTGCCTTGCCCGCCTGGAGAACCCCGTCGGCGACTATCTGAGCGATGTCGTCAAGGCACAGGTGGACCGCGATGGAGAATTCGACAAGAACGCCATGGTGGTCCATGTGCGCTCGATGATCCTCTCGACGTACCACACGACATCCGCGATGCTCGCTTCGGCGGCCGTGCACCTGTGTCGCCTGCCCGAGCTGCAGCAGGAGTTGCGCCAGAACCCGAGCAAGTTCCGCAAGTTCGTTGAAGAATCGGTGCGGCTTGAGGGTCCGCTGCAGTGGCACCCTCGCCGCGCCGTCACGACGACGGTGGTCGAGGGGGTCGAGATCCCCGAAGGGTCGATCGTCTTCGCTTCGTTCCGCGCAGCCTGCCACGACCCGTCCAAGTTCGAGGACCCGTACGAGTTCAACCCCAACCGCCGCAACATGGCTCACCATCTGAGCTTCGGCGCTGGCACCCACCGCTGCCCCGGTGCCCCCCTCGCGCGCCTCTACGCGCAGGTCGGATTCGAGCGTCTTCTGTCGCGCCTCAGCAAGATCGAGCTCGACGAAGAGAACAGCATTCTCGAGCCGGGCCCCGGCTTCAACTTCCGCATCCCGACCCGCGTGGCCGTCACGTTCACCGCAGCGTGAGCGCCGCAGCCATTCCCGCGACCATGCGGGCCGCCGTGCTCCACACGGTCGGGCAGCCGCTCGTCGTTCAGGATGTCGCGATCTCGCAGCCGGGCCCGCACGAGGTTCTCGTGCAGGTCAAGGCGAGCGGTATTTGCCACAGCGACCTCCACGTGTGCGAGCACGACACCGGTCACTACCGCGCTCCCCTGCTGCCGGGCCACGAGGTCGCAGGCGTGATCGTTGCGCTCGGCGATGCCGTCGCAGGCCTCTCGGTGGGCGACCACATCGTCGCGTGCGAGGTCGCCCACTGCGGCCACTGCATCGACTGCATCTCGGGCCGGCCATTCATGTGCCCCAACGTGCATGAGACCGAGCGCGGCGCCGACGAGGCCCCCCGCGTCTCGATCGGCGACACCGGGGTCACGGCATTCGCACACATCGGCGGCTTCGCCGAATACGCTCTCATGCACGAGAACAGCGTTGTCGCCATCCCCCATGAGATGCCATTCGACCGCGCCGCCATTCTCGGATGCGGTGTGATCACAGGTGCCGGCGCCGCAATCAATGCTGCGAGCATCCGTGTTGGTGACACCGTTGCGGTAATCGGATGCGGCGGCGTCGGCCTCTCGGTCATCCAGGGGGCGATTCTCGCGGGCGCCCGCCGGGTCATCGCGATCGACGTGCACGACAACAAACTCGAACTCGCCCGCACGATGGGGGCGACGGACGTGATCAACTCCGCCGAGGTCGACCCCGTCGAGCGCGTTCGCGAGCTCACTAGCGGGCTCGGAGTTCTGTATTCGTTCGAGGTCGCGGGCCTCAAACGCACGGCGCTTCAGGCGCTGGAGATGATCCGGCCGTCGGGAACGGCGTTCCTCATCGGAATCCAGGCGCCGGAGACCGTGCTCGAGATCAACCCTCTGCTCGACCTGCTCTTCTCCAAGCGCAACCTGCGCACGGTGTACATGGGCAATTCGAACTTCAAGCACGACATTCCCCTGCTCGCCGAAATGTATCTGCAGGGCAGGCTCAACCTCGACGACATGGTGTCTCATCGCATCGCGCTCGACGACGTGCAGGAGGGTCTCGAGAACCTGAGGAGCGGGTCTGCGGCTAGAACCGTCATCACCTCGTTCTGACCCGTTACCGCGACACCCGGCCACGGCATTCCGCCCGGCCGGGTGTCGCTCTCTCTATATATAAGGAGCACAATGACCGACGACGTTCAGCTCGACTCCATATCCGAAATGCGCGACACCTTCGAGATGCGTGACCTCGAAGTGTGGCCACCGGCCCCCGAGACACGCAAGAACCCCTGGGACTTCTTCGACACCGTGCGGGCTCAGGCGCCCGTCTACCGCTACCCGGAGGCGCATCCGCTCAGCGGGCGCCCCATATTTCTCGCGACGGGGTGGAACGCGGCCACACGCATCCTCACGGGCGATGACTTCGACGCCGAAATCACCGAGGCACTGCCCGAGATGGCGATCCACGCGGCACCTCCTTACCCTGATGTTTACTCCCACTACGGCCCGTGGAACGTCACCTTCGCCGAGGGTGACGATCATGCCGTCAAGCGGTCGTGGGCGATGATGCTGTTCGAGAAGGAACGCCTCGACACCTTCGAGCCCGTCATCCGCAGCGTTGCCGACCGGCTGATCGATGGCTTCATCTCCGACGGCACCGTCGACATCAGTGACCGGCTCGCCGAGGCCCTGCCGCTCGAGGTCCTCACGATCATCATGGGACTGCCGAACCAGGACGCCGGCCGGTTGAGATCGTGGACAGAGGCGATCTTGCGCCCCGGCCTCAATCCAGCAGAGGACCTGGCCGCGGCGCAGGCCTTGCGCGATGCGTCCGACTACGCGCTTGAGCAGTGTCTGCTGAGGCTCGCGGAGCCCCAGGACGACTACCTCACCGAGGTCATTCAGGCGCAGGTGGCTCGCGACGGCAAGTTCGACAAGAACGCGATGGTTGTCCATGTGCGCGCGATGTACCTCGCGGCGTTCCACACGACGGCCGCCGTGATCGCCGCGGGTGTCGGACGCCTTGCGGAGATGCCCGCCGCTCAGACGGAGCTTCGCGAGAACCCCCACCTCGTCCGCCGCTTCGTCGAAGAGACCCTGCGGCTCGACGCTCCCTTGCAGTGGCAGGCACGCGTTGCGCTCGGCGACGCCGAGGTCGACGGCGTGAGCATCCCTGCGGGAGCGATCGTGTTTGTGTCATTCGCCGCCGCGAACCATGACCCGGACAAGTTCGCCGAGCCCGGGGCTTTTCAGACAGACAGGCGCAACTCCGCACATCACCTCGGATTCGGCGCTGGCGACCACAGGTGCCCCGGCGCGCCGCTCGCCCGGCTCTATGCCCGGGTCGCCTTCGAACGCCTTCTCGCGCGGACATCCGCCTTCCAACTGGACCATGACAAGAGCGATCTCACACCCATGGACGGGTTTAACTTTCGCATCCCGACCCGGGTTGTTGTGACGATCCCTTAATTAAGAGGTACGTGTACCGCTTGGTGCGCTCGCGAGCGGATCCGCCACTGGCTCGGCGACTCCCCGAACCGGTGCCGAAACACCCGGGAGAAGTGGGCGGAGTCCGGCATGCCCCACGCGGCCGAGATCTCACGGATCGAGCGATCGAGCAGGGCCGGATTCGCGAGGTCGATGTGACAGCGCTCAAGCCGTTGCATACGGATGGACGCCGAGACACTCATCTCGTCGCGCTCAAACAACGAATAGAGGTGCCTGACGGAGATGAAGTGGGCGTCGGCGATCGACTGCGGAGTGAGATCGGGGTCGCCGAGATTCGCCGAGATGTGGTTCTTGATCTCCAGGGCCATGCGATGCGTGCCGTCATCCGGTTCGAGGCCACTCATGAGGCATGTCGCCGACAGGTCGAGCAGGTGCCGCGCGAGACGAAGGCCGAGTCGACCATCGACCTGGTCGAGGTCATCGGCGAGCGATGCGAAGAACGGCGAGACGGTCTTGCCCATCCCCTGCGCGCCCGAGACCACGCGTGCCGCGATCGCTCTCATGGGCTCGCGGGGGATGTCAAACATGTGCTCGGGAACAACGCAGATGAAACAGCTGACCGTTTCGTCGAACTGCCATTCGTAGGGCTGCGACGTGAGGGCCACGGTGAAATCGCCCGGCCGCAGCGCAGCGTTCCTGCCGAACTGGCTCAATATGCTCTCGCCACGAATCTGGTAAGTCAGCAGGTAGGAGCGGTCGGATGCACTGCCGATGTGGCGCTCGTCGCGAACGATGCGGTGCGCAGCAGAGTCGACGTCAACGCGCCCCAGGCCGACGCGCCCGACCTGATGTTGGGTGAGTCGCGCTGACAGATTCCGCGAGCTCGAACATGAGCTGGCCACCGTCAGGGGTGCACGGCGGCTGAGCATCTTGCGCCAGTCGGGCAGGCTGTCGGCTGCTCCGACGAACGCGCGCGCGGAGTCGGGCTGCAGAGCTTCTTGTGCCTCGATCATCCGCCGCCTCCTTGCGTCTCTCCCAGGATAGTACGTCGACGGATTAGTGCGCAGAATAGCAAGAGATCTGCACGAATCTCCTCTACCGCGTCGAGCGATTCGACTTGTCTAGAGAGGCAGGCAATGCCTGGTGACCACAGAGGAGACAGCATGAGATCCGGTTCGGAATACGCAGAAGGGCTGCGCGGGGCACGCGTCGTCAACATCGTCGGCGAGGGCCGCGTTGACGACATCACGACCGACCAGAAGACGGCAGCGACCGTGCAGTCCTACGCCGACTGGTACGACAGACGCAGCGCGCCGGAGTCGCCTACCGACGTTCTCTTTGCTCCGGCATGCGGCGACTCCGCCCGCGCGCCGATCGAACTCACGATCCCCCGCACCGCGGGCGACCTGCGTGCCCTCGGTGTCGCTTTCGAGGAGACGATGCTGGCGAGCGCGGGCAACCTCACCCACGACCCCGCTTATGGCAACCTCATCGCGATCGGCAACCTCGACGCCGCCACCCGCATGAACCTGTCGGCGGAGCACGTGCAGGCCGCCGCCGCCTACCGTGACCTCATTGAGAAAGAGGGGCGGTTCGTAACCCTCGCGTTCGGCGGCGCACCCGTCGGCTACCGCTTCAACACAACGGCAGAAGAGCGGCAGGCGCTGCACGTTGTCGAGGAGCGCCCCGAGGGCGTCGTGCTGACGGGCCGGATCGCAATGCACTCGGCGTCGCCCTTCGCCGACGACGTCTACATCGGCATCGGCAGCGGAGTCACGCTCGGCGACCACAGGGCAGCATTCGCCGTTGCGGTGGACTCCCCCGGCGTGAGCCTCATGGCCCGCAAGATCTCCGCCCGACACGAGAACCCATTTCTGGCGCCGCTCAGTAGCCGGTTCGACGAACTCGACGCCCAAATGTGGCTCGAGAACGTCGTCGTGCCCTGGGACCGTGTATTCCCCACCGCATCGGCCGCAGGCCCGCCCGCTGCCCGCCCCGACCAGGTGACGTGGGCATGGACCAACTGGCACCAGCTCTACTGCTGGTACGCCAAGGGTGAATTCTCGCTCGGCCTCGCCCTCGCGCTCACCGACATCATGGGGCAGAAGGGCAACCCCAAGGCCCGCGAGCACCTCACCGACATGATGGTGGAGCTAGAGGCTGTTCGGAGCGCCCTTGTGGCATCCGAACTCGACCCCGACTGGTCGTCGCCGACGGGCATCCCGTCGCCGAACCTGCGGCATCTCGCCGCAGGCAGCCTGCGCATGATGCAGAACCAGCGCAAGCTCAACGAGATCCTGCGCATCATCCCCGGGTCATCGATGGTCACGGCGCCGTCGGATGCTGAACTCGCGGACCCTGCCCTCGCACAGGGCCTCGAAGAATCATTCGGTGGTGGCGGCTACACGGCGCTGCAACGCTCGGCCGTTCTCCACCTCGCGTGGGACCACGTGAGCTCGGCCCTTGACGCTCGGGAGTCGGCCTTCGAGCTGCACGCTAACGGGGGCGCTGGGTTGTGGCGCACCAAGACCGAGGCACTCTTTCCTGATCGCGACCGTCTCGTGAGCCGAGTGCTGTCAGTGCTTGACGTCGAGATGCCCGCGGCCGCCGAGAGTGTCACAGCCTAAGCAGAAAACGACAAAGCCCCCGACTCCGAAAGGAGCCGGGGGCTTTGTGTACCTCTACTTCTTACTACTTGCTGAGCGGGGTGCCCGACGTGGTGAAGAATTCGTCGAGGATGTTCGCCGGCGAGTAAGGCGCGCCAGGAGCCATCGACGCGTCAGAAGTCGTGTCTGCACCATCGATCGTGAAGTCGTTCACGTTTTCGCTCGTGATGAGCGTCGGCGGCAGAGCCATGACGTTCATCTTGGCTCCCTTGCCGGACAGGGTGCGGATAAGAACCTCCCAGACCGCGTCTGCCTGCTGCTCGGGGCTGCCTGCGACTCCAGCGGGCGAGTACGTGTCGGCCTTCTCAGCCCAGTACGCGAGGGCGCCTGCGCTGATGCCGTTTCCGGCAACGAGCGGCACGGTGCGGCCGACCTGCTCGAAAGCGTTGACGATGCCCGTTGCCATGCCACCCATCTGAACGACGGCGTCGATCTCACCGGGGTACGACGCGAGGAAGTTCTGCACGGCGGTCTTGGCGGTCGCGTTGGTGAAAGCAGCCGAGATCTCGCCAACAACCTCGACATCAGGGCACTCGGCAAGAGCGGCCTTCACACCGTTGAAGCCCTGGATCTCCGGGTCGATTCCGTCGAAGCCGTGCACGACGAGAACCTTGCCCTTGCCGTCCTTGAGCTGACCGAGGGTCGCGGCGGCAGCAGAACCAGCATCCTGGTAGAAGGTCACCATGGAGTTGACCGCGTAGGCGCTGTTGATGGGGCTGAGGGCGGCCGTAATGATTCCGGCCTCTCCCGCCTCGTCGACGGCACTCGTCATACCTGCAGGCGAAAACGGCTGCATGATGATCGCGTCAACGCCGCGGCTCACGAGCGACTGGTAGCCCTGGAGCTGCTGAGCAGGAGACATTGAGGTGGGGTCGGGCATGAGGTTGACCTCGAAGTCACCCTCGACGAGTCCGAGCTCCTTGGCCTCGTCGAAGCGCTTGTTGAACTGGTCAAGGTATGCCTGGTTGATGGCACCCGTGATCGGCAAAGCGCTGTAGCCGATCTTCCACGGGCCCGCGTTCTCTGCGACGTCGGCCCAGGCGCTGGCCTTGAGCTCGACCTCGGCACCGCCGAAGCCGACGAGCGTCTCGTCGGAGAGCCCCGCGAGAACACCCTCGGGGTCGGCCGGCAGGGCGCCGGGCAGCGAGCCGCAGCCCGAAGCGGCGAGCGAAGCGGCAGAAACCGATTCGCCCGAACCGGACTCGGTTCCTGCCTCTGCTGCGCAGCCAACAAGGGAAATACCGACCACGAAAGTGGCGATCGCGAGCGCGGGTGCGCGGCGCGACATCCGACGGCCGATGAATGAGTTAGTCATCTGGTGTTACCTGATTCCTTTGCGTCTTTGCAATGTGTGTATGGGGTTGCGGGATGTGGTGCACGCTCCGGAGAGAACCGGAGACATTCGGGTTAGATGCGATCGCGCAGTTTGCGTTCGCGTCCATAAGCAACGACAGCGCCAAGGATGACGAGGCCGAAGAGAATCTGCTGATCGGCATAGGAGAACCCGATGCCGATGAGCACGGTGTTGAGCGCCGTGATGAGAAGCGCTCCCGTGATGGTGCGGTTGTAGTCGCCCTTGCCACCCATCATGGTTCCGCCCACGACGACGGCCGCGAGGCTCTGGAACATATAGGTGTTGCCCAGGGTGAGGTCGGCGCTGCCCGAATAGCCAGCAAGCAGAATGCCGACCACGGCGGAGCCGATCGCACTCACCATGAAGACAATGACCCACATCTTGCGGCTGCGAATGAGTGTGAGATCTGCCGCTTTGCGGTTTGTGCCAACGGCCGAAAGGCGGCGGCCCGTCGCCGTCCAGGTGAACAGCACGAACATGACGATCGCAATGACGATCCACAGCGAGACGACGGGCGGAATCGGCAGGCCAAAGGTCGTAGAAATCGGCGACATGAACTTGCCGAGCCACGCCGGTGCCGTGCCCGTGAAGCTGCCACCCGTGAGCACCAGCGCGATGCCGAGGGCGATGGCGCCAGCCCCCAGACTGATGATGAGCGGGTTGAGGTCGAAGCGGTGGCTCACATATCCCACACCGGCACCGATGACACCGGCACCCACGATCACTCCCACGAAGATGACCCAGAAGTCGAGGCCCGTGATGGAGGGCAACTGGCTGATGGCCAGGGCGCCAGCACCGATCATGCTGGCAATCGAGAGATCGATGCCGCCAACGATGATCACTAGCGTCTGCCCGAGAGCAGCGATTCCCGTGATGGCCGCCATCACGAGCATGAGGCGGATGCTGCTGGGGTTAAGAAGGCCGGGCAGAGCGTTGGCGCCGATCACGAGAATGACCGCAACGGCGAGCAGTTGCAGAACAGGGAACTCCTTTTGCACCCCGAGCAGCCTGCGCCACACGCGAACCATTACCGAGGGGTCTTCTGCGACCACGATTGTTGACGTGGTGGTCATGAGGCGCTCCGTCCGGTGATGCTGAGCTTCTTGCTGAAGATGATTGCTCCCACGAGCAGGGCGCCATAAACGACCTGGAGCCAGGCCTGGGCGAATCCGGCCTCGGTGAGCGCCCCCTGGAGCAGAAAGATGATGGCGGCTCCGAAGATGGGACCGGCCATGCCGCCTCGGCCGCCCTCGACGGCGATGCCACCGAGGGCCATAGCGACGAGCCCCGGCACGAGATACGACGATGCCGTAGAGGCATCCACGGTGCCCGAAAGGGTGACCAAAGCGATTCCGCCGACCCCGGCGACAAGGCCACCAAGCGCATACGTCACGACCCTGACCAGGTCAACATTGACGCCACTCGCGAATGCTGCGACGTCGTTGCTGCCGACCCACAGCAGGGTGCGAGCAAACGGGATGAGACGAAGAATCGCCCACAGGATCACAGGGACCGCGACGAGCACAATGCCCGCCGGGATGCCGAACAGGCCGTCGCGAGCGAAGTCCTTGGTCCATCCGCTCGTGAGCACCGTGGCCTGGGGCGCAACCTTGAGGCACACGCCGATGATGATGAAGTTCATGCACAGCGTCGCGATGATCGGAGAAACCCGAAGTCGCGTGACAATGAGGCCATTGACGATGCCAACGACGACGCCGGCGAGCAGCACGAGGGGAACAGCGATGAACGGGTTCACCCCCGCCGGCGCAAGCCAGATCACATAGACGGCGCTCGTGAAGGTCATCACAGGAGAAATCGACAGGTCGATTCCACCGCCACCAACCATGGGCGCAAACGAACTCGCCATGGCAACGATGGCGAACGGGGCGAAGATCAGCAGCTGCTGTCCCCAGTTGAAGTTGGGCTGCAGACCGAGGTTGACCACGAGCAGCACAAGCGCGATGACGAGCGCTGGCACAAAGTAGTACTTGGCGATCCACGCCCGAACGTTTTCTTTTCGGGTGCGCGCCTGCGGCAGCGCCAACGAAGTTGTTGAGGTCATTCGGAGTCACCTTCTTTCTTTCCGAAGTAGGCGGCAACGAGACGCTCGCGGGTGAGCTCGTCATGAGTGAGCTCATCGAAGACCGTGTGCTCACGGAAGACAATGACGCGGTCCATAAGGTCCAGGTGTTCGTCGATCTCCGACGAGAGCATCACAATGCTCATGCCTTCATCGGCAAGCTTGGAGATCACGCGGTAAAGGTCACGCTTGGCATTGATGTCGATGCCACGGGTGGGGTCGTTGAGCAGCAGAACGCTGGGGTCGGCCGCGAGCCACCGTGCGAGGATGACCTTCTGTTGATTGCCGCCGCTGAGGGTCGTAATCGCATCCGATGAGTGCCCGAACTTGATCGACAACGCCTCACGCCAATGGTTGAGGCGAGCGTCGATGCGCTTGGCCGTGACCAGGCCGAACTTCTTGTCTTCTGCGAGCGTTGGCATGGCGAAGTTGTCGCGAATAGGCATCCACCCAAAGATGGCGTCGCCCCGGCGGTCTCGCGGCAGATAGGCGATTCCGTTGCGGGCAGCCACACGGTTCGACTCGATCGCGATTGCACCCGATTCGGCGAACCGCACGATCTCTCCCGAGGCACCGGGACGGATGCCCGCGAGGGCCAGCAAGAACTGCTCCTGCCCGTGGCCTTCGAGCCCAGCGAGGCCGACGACCTCGCCGCGACGGATGGTGACATCGATGCGGCTGCTGGCGCGCGAGAGCCGCAACTGCTTGGTCTCGATCGACGGCTCGGCAGCAACACCCTTGCCTTTGACCCGGTTCTCTCGGGCCTCTTCTGCGGAGTGTGCAGCACCGCTCATTGCGCGGACAAGGTCCTGTGCCTGCCATTTGCCCTGCTCAAACGACGCAACGGTCTCGCCGGCGCGAAGCACCGTGACGCGGTTGCCAATCAGCTCGACCTCATCCATGCGGTGGCTGATGAAGAGGGTGCTGACACCCTCAGCACTGAGCCGAGAGATGATCGCAAGAAGTCGGTCGCGGGTAGCAACGTCGAGAGCCGAAGTCGCCTCGTCGAGGATGAGAAGTTTGGGGCTCGCCACGAGAGCGCGGGCGATGACGCAGGCCTGGCGCTCGCTCAGCGACAGCTCGGCTACCGGGCCATTGAGGTCGGGAACATAACCGAGGAGTTCGTCGAGGACTGCGGTGGCTCGTTCGCGCTTGATCTTGGCAGGGATGCGGTTGCGCACAAGGCCATCGATACCGACCCACACGTTCTCAAGAACCGTTCGGCCATCCGCCGTCAGAACTTCTTGGAACACCGTGATGATGCCTGCCGCGCGGGCCGCCCGTGGGCTAGAAAAGCCCTTGGTCGTTGCGCCGCCGATGGTCACCGTGCCGCGGTCGGGAATCTGGACGCCGCTCAGAATCTTGACGAGCGTGCTCTTGCCCGACCCGTTTTCGCCCATGAGCACATGGACTTCTCCGGCGTGGATGTCGAACTCCGCGTGGCGAATCGCCTTGACCGGTCCGAATCGCTTTGCGAGATCGGTAATGCGGATAGCGCCGTGGGGCGACTGCGCACCGGCGTCTGGGCCTTCAGCAGGCGCAGACTGCGTTCCTGTGGCCATTACCATCTGTGTTCCTTTGCCAACATCGTCGTCGTAGTGCGGGTACGCCCCTCACCGGACTTGTTCCTTGCCCGGTGGAGCCACGCTATGCGACGGCATGCTGCCGACGGAAAGACATAGTACGAGCGGTTTCATTTGTTCACGGTTATGTATGCGGAGCGCTCTGGCAGCGTTTCGGGCATCAATGAGGTTCCATTGGGCCGCCAAACCCCCGCGCTTATGCGCTCCGCCTAATAAGTATTGCTGGGGTTCGTCTTTGCCCCGGCCATCAGCGCGCTCCTACGGTTAACACTTGTCGCCGAATGGCGGTGATCGCGCATCACAAAGGGGTGTCATGGACTGCGGCCAAATTCTGCGCAAGTTCGCACAGCAACAACCTGACGCACCAGCCGTCACGTTCGAAGGCGTAACGCTCACGGCGAGCCAGCTGCTCGCTCGGTCGTACCGCCTCGCCAATGCTCTCTCAGCTCTGGGCCTTCGCCGCGGCGACGCCGTGGCAACACTCGGCGTCAACGCCCTGCGGTCGCCCGAAGAAATCGCAGGCATCGCTATGGGCGGCTTCGTGAGGGTTCCCCTTCACCAGGGCAACACCGCAGAAGCGCACCGCTACATGCTCGAAAACAGTCGAGCCCGTGTGCTCATCACCGATCCGATCGGTCTTGCCGAGTGTGCCGACTCCCTCATCGCTCTTGAGCACCTTGAAGCCGTCATCGTCGACTCCGACTCCGGCCACCTCAAATACAACGATGTTCTTGCCGCCGCAGATCCCCGCGATCCAGGTCTCGTGCTCGGCGACGACGAGGTCGTTCAGATCGGCTTTACGGGCGGCACGACCGGCCGCCCCAAGGGTGCCGTACAAACTCACGGTCGCTGGGTTGATGTGAGCATCGACCTCATGGGCCTGCTGCCCGCCCCCACTGCCCAGGTCGACCGCTTTCTCGCCGCTGGCCCGTTCTCCGGTCCCGCAGGAACCTTTCTCTTCTCGTGCATCGCCCGTGGCATCGAAATCGTCATCTCGCCCGACCGCACAGCAGCGACAGCAGCACGCCTCGTTCAGCAGCATCGCGCCACGATCGTCAGCGCTCTGCCGCCGCTCGTGCAGGCGCTGGGCGAAGACCCCGGCATCGACACCTTCGACCTCACGAGCATCCGCAGCATCATCTCCGCGGGCGCCCCGCTCCGTTCGCGCGTCATCCGCACCCTGACGGAACGCTTCGGCCCCATCCTCACGTTCTGTTACGGACAGAGCGAATGCGTGCCCATCGCCGCCCTCACACCCGACCTCGTGGCGCGGGGCGTCTCGGGCGAGCCAGAGCTGCTGCGCAGCGTTGGCCGGCCCACCCTGCGCTCCGCTATCCGCATTGTCTCGCCCGAGGGCGAAGAACTCGCCCTCGGAGAACCCGGCGAGATTACGGCGGATGCCGCCGGCAAGCTCGCCCGGTACTGGGACAACCCTGAGGCCACGGCGGAGAAGATCACGGCAGACGGCTATGTGCGAACAGGTGACCTCGGTCGCATGCGTGAGGATGGTGTGCTGTTTCTCACGGATAGAAGCGACGACATCATCACGATGCGCGGCACGGCCGTCGTGCCATCAGACCTCGAAGACGCCTTCGCCGATCACCCCGCAATCCACGAGGTCGTCGTGATCGGTCGGGCCGACCCAGAACTCGGCGAACGACCGGAGGCGGTTCTCTCGCTCAAACCGGGCAGCGAATTCACCGAGCAGGACATCCGTGACTGGTGGCGCGGCCGCAGCTCAGGCGACGACGCACTCGTCACGGTGCTGCTGAGCGCGGACCCCCTGCCCCGCACCCCGGCAGGCAAGCTCTCGCGCCGCATCATCCGCGAGGCGTTCAGCGCCGCCACCACCTCATCGTGACTAACACTTCCAACGAAAGGAACAGGACATGAGCTCCGACCTCAGCGGAGACGACCTGACCCAGGCCGTGCTCGACAGCTTCGCCCCCTCCACTGAACCGCGCCTGCGCGAGATTCTGCAGGTCGTCACGACCCACTTGCACTCCGCCGTCAAGGAGCTGCAGCTCACCCCCGGCGAGCTCAACACTGCGATCGACTTTCTCACCCAGGTCGGCCATATGTGCGACGACACTCGCCAGGAGTTTGTGCTGCTCTCCGATGTTCTCGGCATTTCGATGCTCGTGGAAACACTCAACGACAGCGACGACGAGCACGTCACCGAGGCGACCGTGCTCGGCCCGTTCCACATGACGGAGTCTCCTCGCCGCGAGCTCGGCGACAAAATCAACATGCTACCGGGCGGCGACCCCTCCTACATCACGGGCCGGGTCACCGACCCCGAAGGCAACCCCATCGCCGGCGCCGAGGTCGACGTCTGGCAGTGCAACGAGGGCGGCTTCTACGACGTGCAGCAGCCCGACGTGCAGCCGGCAGGCAACGGCCGCGGCATCTTCACGACCGACGCTGACGGCAACTTCCGCTTCCGCTCGATCGTGCCCAGCCACTACCCCATCCCCGATGACGGGCCCGTCGGCAAGCTTCTCGGGCTCACCGGGCGCCATCCGTACCGGCCCGCGCACGTGCACTTCATGGTGAATGCGCCCGGGTTCCGCGAGCTCACCACCCACATCTTTGTGGCCGACAGCCCCTACATCGACTCCGACACCGTCTTTGCCGTTCGCGGCAGCCTCGTTGTTCCCTTCGTCCCGACGAGTGATGCGGCCCTTGCCGCAGAGTCGGGACTCGAAGCCCCCTTCCACCACGCAACAATCGACATCGTGCTCGCCGCCGATGAAGAGGAGTCCGCCGCATGAGCACCCCCATCACCTTCGACTACATCGCCCAGCCGATGGACGTCTCCTTCGGCGCTGGCTCCCTCGGCCAGCTGCGCGAGCACATCGAGAAGCTCGGCCTCACACGAGTGATCGTGCTCTCGACCCCCGAGCAAGCAGACCTTGCCGAGCGCGTCGCGGGCATCCTGGGCGACCTCGCCGGGGGCATCTTCACGAAGGCACGGATGCACGTGCCGATCGAGATCGTCGACGAGGCTGCAGCGGTTGTCGCCGACATGCAGGCCGACGGCTGCGTCGCGGTCGGCGGCGGATCCACGATCGGGCTCGGCAAGGCGCTCTCGCTGCGGTACCGCATCCCCACGGTCGCCGTGCCGACCACGTATGCAGGATCCGAGATGACGCCCGTCTGGGGCCTCACCGAAAACAACGTCAAGACCACAGGGCGCGACCGCGCCGTCCTCCCCGTCAAGGTCGTCTACGACCCCGAGCTCACGCTAACCCTGCCGCTCGGTATGTCCGTGACGAGCGGCATGAACGCCATCGCGCACGCCGTCGAGGCCCTCTGGGCACCCGACCGCTCCCCCATGATCGAGCTCATGGCAGAGGAGGGTGTGCGCGCAATCGCCGCCGGCCTCCCCCGTCTGCGCGATACTGCGGACGACCTCGTCGGGCGCTCCGAGTTGCTCTACGGTGCCTGGCTCTGCGGCTCATGCCTCGGCGCGACCACAATGTCGCTGCACCACAAGCTGTGTCACATCCTCGGCGGCACGTTCAATCTGCCGCACTCCGAGACCCACACGATCGTGCTGCCCTACGTGCTCGAGTACAACCTCGCCTCCTCTCCCGCCGCGCAGGCGGCTCTCGGGCGCGCGCTCGGCGCCGACCCCGTGGCTCGCCTCGTGGAGCTGCGAGCGGCATGGGATGTTCCCTCGTCGCTTGAGCAGCTTGGCGTCAAGCACGAAGACCTCGAGACTGTGGTTGCCGCAGCCCTCGCAAGCCCGTACGCCAACCCGCGCCCCGTCACAGAGGCTGGCCTGCGCGAGCTGCTCGAGCGCGCGTGGAGCGGCGCACTCGGGTAGCACTCCCCGCCCCAGACCCACCCGCACCTTGTCGAGGGGTCCCAAATGCGGCTTC
>NZ_JBACFR010000296.1:0-4248 GCF_056262345.1 Homoserinimonas sp. | reverse complement strand
CTTCGGCGAGGTGCGTCAGACGAAGGCGCTCCAGCAGCTCATCGACGCGCTGGGACACCTCCGCGTCGGGGAGACCCAACGCGAGGGGTCCGACCGCGAGTTCTGCGTGAACCGTGCCGGTAAGAAACTGGTGCTCTGGGTCCTGAAAAACGGTACCGATGCGGGTGAGGAGGTCCCGAGACTTCCACTGGATGGGATGCGGGCCAGGGCGGCGCCGCCGACCGGCGCTGTCTCCCCGCTCGATCAGAGAATCGGATGCCACGACGGATCCGGCAGTCGGCGCAAGAAGCCCCGCAAGGGTGAGCCCCAGAGTGGATTTGCCCGCGCCGTTGGGCCCCGTGATAGCCAACGCCTCACCCGAGGCAACGGTGAGGTCGATGCCGCTCTGGATGGCGTGCCCGCGCGTGCGGGCTACCGAGAGGTCCGTGGCGGTGAGAAGCGGCTCCCCCGATGACCGGGGCTGGCGCTGCGGACGGGCCGGCGCGAAACCGGGCACCCACACCCCCGATGCAGACAGGCGGGCTCCCTCGCTGCCGAGCACAGCATCCGGGGTTCCATCGGCGATGATGCCGCCGTCGGCTCCCAGCACAATCACGCGGTTGACCAGCGACTTCCACACCTCGACGCGATGCTCGATCACGATCAGGGTCGATTCGGAGGACGACAGCACCCTAGCGACGGCGTCGCGCACCTCGGCGACACCATCGGGATCGAGGTTGGCGGTTGGCTCATCAAGCAGCAGCAGACGGGGTCTCATCGCGAGCACCCCGGCCAGGGCGAGGCGCTGCTTCTGCCCGCCCGAAAGCTCTGATGTCGAGTGGCTGAGCGGCAGCCTCAACCCGACGGCATCAAGGGCATCGCCGACCCGACTCCAGATCTCGTCGCGCGGCACCCCCACGTTCTCGCATCCGAAGGCAACATCGTCGCCCACCTTGGCGAGGATCACCTGCGAGTCGGGGTCTTGAAGCACGAGCCCTGCGGCACCGCGTGCGCGATCGGCTGCTACCCCGTCGATCAGTAGCTCGCCCGCCGTCTCGCCCTCGTCGGCACCACCGAGCACGCCGGCTAGGGCATGGATGAGCGTTGATTTTCCGGCCCCGGATGCTCCCAGCAGCAGCACTCGCTCCCCCGGGCTGATCTCCAGGTCGATGTTGCGCACCGCCCAGTCGTCTCGGCCGGCATGACGCCATCCCCAGCCGCGGGCACTCACCTGAGCGCCCGCGGCTGAACCCGATGGATGAACGACTGTCATGAACGCCGCCTGGTCGCGCCCGTCGTTGCTTCGCGGCCCGAAGCAAACCGGCTAAGAGCGCCCGTGCGAGCGAGCCCTCTCGCGGCCAACCACGGCAGAACTCCGGCAATCACCGCACCCGAGATCAGAGCAGAGACGATGTACACGGTCGAGAACAGCGTCGCGGCGCCCGGGTACCAATACACCAGATCGTTGATGGCCATCGCCAGCCCCGCGCCCATTCCCGCAAGAACCGACACATAGAGTCGCCAGTTCGAATAAAGAAAAATCGCAAAGATGATTTCAGCACCGAGGCCCTGGACGAGCCCGGAGACCAGCGTGAGCGGCCCCCACGCGTTGCCAACGAGTGCAGAAACCGCCGCAGCGAGCAGGGAGCCATAGAGCGCTGCCCCCGGTTTGCGAATGATCAAACCCGTGAGCACCCCGGCAAAGAGCCACCCGCCTCCCGCGAGGGCCTGCAGGCCGGGAAGAGCCGCTTTGAGGGGCACGCTCAGCGGTTCGTAGGCGACATTCCATACGAGGAACAGCAGGCCGGATGCGACGCCGAGCACGCTGGCGACGACAATGTCGACTACCCTCCAGCGCAGTGTCGGCCGCGTGCGGGGCATGGTGTGAGCGTCGGTCGTTGTCATCATCGTTCTCCTTTTCGCCGTGAGGCGGGCGGTGTAACGACCTGGACGGGGCGGGGCCCCGCATATGCACGCGCGGGGCCTTGCCGGTGGCGCGTCGAATCGCAGCCCCGGGGGCACCTTAGAAGAAATTCAACCGGCATTCGGCTTCCCTCCCTGCGCTGGCATGATCCAGATCAGGTTCGACGGTCGAAGCTTGGAGTAGCTTCCTCTCAGCCCGGCTCACCGGACTCCCGTGTTTTCACCATCAGTCTAGGCCGACTCGCGTCGTGGCGCATCCACGGCCTTCGTCACGTTCGGGATGCAGTATTTTGCCCACTGGGAAAGCTGCGCCCCCGGGACAATACTGGCGCCATGGAAGCAGCCCTCATCATCGCCCTTGTCGTGATTATCACGCTCGGCGTCATCATCGGTGGCCTCGCCGCGATTCAGTTCGTGCGCAACGCCGGTCATCGACACTGAACGCCGCTCAGACCAACCGCCAGCGCATAGCGCCGAGCGCCTAGACGCGCACCACCATCTTGCCCGTGTTGCTGCCCCGCATCATCGCCAGAAACGCCTCGGGTGCGTTCTCGATACCGTCAACGACAGTCTCATCAAAAACGACATCCCCGGAGGTGATCCAGGGGGTCATGTCAGCGGCAAACTCGCCAAATAGACGCGAGTAGTGGTTGACCGTGAACCCCTGCAGCGTGAGGCTGCGGCGGATGATGTTGGCCATGTTGCGGGGGCCAGTGGGCGCCTCGGTGGCGTTGTACTGGGAGATCATGCCGCAGATGGCCGCCCGGCCTCGGTCCTTTAACGCGCCGAGGGCCGCCTCAAGGTGCTCACCTCCGACGTTATCGAAGTAGACGTCGATGCCCTCGGGGGCCGCCTCCCGCAGGCGATGCCGCACGGGTCCCTCGTGATAGTTGAACGCGGCATCGAATCCGTAGCGTTCGCGCAGCATCCGCACCTTGTCGTCCGAGCCTGCAGAACCGATGACGCGCGACGCCCCCTTGAGTCGGGCGATCTGACCCACAGCGCTACCAACGGCCCCGGCTGCGCCCGAAACGAAGACGGCGTCGCCGGGCGCAAGATGAGCGATCTGCGTGAGACCCACCCACGCGGTGAAACCGGGCATGCCGAGCATGCCCAAATAGACGGAGGGCGAAACCCCGGGAATCTCGGCGACGGCCCTGAAGTCAGAGGCTGCACCCTGGGCGATGTCGCGCCAGCCCTGCGAATGCAGGACCACATCCCCCACTCCCAGCGCGTCGGAAGCGGATTCGATGACTCGCCCCACAGCACCGCCTTCCATAACCTCGTCGAGACGGTAGGGAGGGACATAGGAGGGCACATCGTCCATGCGCCCCCGCATATAGGGATCAACGGAGACGAACTCGTTAGCGACCCTCACCTCGCCTGGGCTGAGCGGCGGGAGTTCGGCCGACACCCTGCGGAACGTGGCATCGGTCGGCCATCCCACCGGCCTCTCCGCGAGGTGAATCTGGGTGCTGGTGGCGGGCGCGGACGTGCTCACTGTTCCTCCTCGAACAACAAAAGCAGGCAAGACAACGGATTCCATCGACGCCGAAACATACCGGCCAGTCGGTCTTGTAACTCAGCGACCCTACCGCGCCAGCGAGAGTCTTAGGAAGGAGTCTTACGAAGACTGGGGGCTTGTCGCCTGACGCAGTGCGTCCTCCGCTGCCACCCACGCGAGCATCGCGCATTTGACCCTGGCGATGTAGCGCGAGACTCCGCTGAGCGCTGCGGCATCGCCAAAGACCTCTTCGCTCGGCTCAATCGCTCCTCGCGACCGCATCGCCGTGCGGAACTCGTCGATGCGCTCAGCAAGCATGTCAACGGGCATTCCGTCTCCGACCATCTCGGTGAGCAGCGAGGCCGAGGCCTGCGAGATGGCGCAGCCGTGTCCCTCCCAGTGGAGTGTTGCCGCGCCAGCCTCGTCGAGGTGAACCTCGAGGGTGATCTCATCGCCGCACGTGGGGTTGAGCTGGTGCGAGCTGCCCGCAGCGCCCGCCGCCAATCCGAAGCCAATGGGCGCCCGCGAATGATCGAGGATGATCTCCTGGTAGAGACTTTGCAATTCTGATGAGCTCATGAGCGTGGTCCAAAAAACGTGATGGTGTCGGCGACGCCGGCAAGAAAAGCATCGACCTCGGCCTCGGTCGAATAGACGTAGGCGCTTGCCCTGGTCGACGACGTGATTCCCAGCCGACGGTGCAACGGCTGAGCGCAGTGGTGGCCGACGCGCACCGCGATGCCCCGGTCATCGAGAAACTGCCCGACGTCGTGCGAATGGATGCCGCCGATGTCGAAGCTGGCAATGCCCACCCGCTCGGTTCCCGCAGCCGGGCCCAGAAG
>NZ_JBACFR010000295.1:0-1989 GCF_056262345.1 Homoserinimonas sp. | reverse complement strand
ATCCTCCTGATCGGCGCGCAGGATCACGAAGGCCACAACGGCTTGACCCGTCGTGTCGTCGTGCGCCCCGACCACGGCGGCCTCGGCAACGATCGGATGCGACACCAGCGACGACTCGATTTCGGCGGTCGAGAGGCGGTGGCCAGACACGTTCATCACGTCGTCGACACGGCCCAGCAGCCAGATGTCGCCGTCCTCGTCGAGCCGCGCGCCGTCGCCCGCAAAGTACATGCGGCGGTTCGTCGCGCCCGGCTGATCGAATTTCTCCCAGTAGGTCTCGATGAACCGCTCGGGGTCGCCCCAGATGCCGCGCAGCATGGAGGGCCACGGCTTGGTCACCACCAGTAGCCCGCCGCTGCCGTTGCCGACGGGCGCGCCGCCATCCGTCAGCACGTCGACGGTGATGCCGGGCATGGCCACCTGCGCAGAGCCAGGCTTCGCCGTCGTGATGCCGGGCAGGGCCGAGACCATGATGGCGCCGGTTTCGGTCTGCCACCACGTGTCGACGATGGGGGCGGTTCCCGCGCCGATTACGTCGCGGTACCAGATCCAGGCCTCGGGGTTGATGGGCTCGCCCACCGAGCCGAGCAGGCGGATGCTGCTCAGGTCGAAGCCATCGGGCACCGAACGACCGATCTTCATGAATGACCGGATGGCGGTGGGCGCCGTGTAGAAGATGCTCACCTTGTACTTTTCGATGAGCTCCCACCACCGGCCAGGGTGGGGTGCGTCGGGGGTCCCCTCATACAGAACCTGGGTCGCGCCGTTGGCGAGCGGGCCATAAACCACATAGCTGTGGCCCGTGATCCAGCCGACATCCGCCGTGCACCAAAAGACATCCGTCTCGGCTTTGAGGTCGAAGACGTTTTTGTGGGTGAACGCGGTCTGGGTCAGGTAGCCGCCGCTCGTGTGCAGAATGCCCTTGGGCTTGCCCGTCGTGCCCGACGTGTACAGGATGAAGAGCGGATGCTCGGCATCGAATGCCTCTGCAGTGTGCTCGGTCTCCGCTGCGGCCATTTCGTCGTGCCACCAGCGGTCGCGGCCCTCGGTCCACTCGATGGCGTTCTCGCCGCGACGCACCACGAGCACGTTCTCCACTGAGTGCTCGCCCTCCTTGGCCAGCGCGTCATCCACGGTGGGCTTGAGGGGCGAAACCTTGCCCTTGCGCCAGCCGCCATCGGCGGTGATCACGAGGCGAGCGTTGGCGTCGTCGACGCGGGAGCGGATGCTGTCGGCGCTGAATCCGCCGAAAATCACGGAGTGCACCGCGCCGATTCGGGCGACCGCGAGCATCGAGATCACGGCCTCGGGAATCATCGGCAGGTATATGGCGACACGGTCGCCTGAGCGGATGCCGAGCGTGGTCAGCACATTGGCGGCCTTCTTGACCTCGGCCGTCAGATCGGCGTAGGTGAGGGTGCGGGAGTCCCCGGGTTCGCCCTCCCAATGAAACGCGACGCGGTCGCCGTTGCCAGCATCCACATGGCGGTCGAGGCAGTTGTAGGCCACGTTGAGGCGACCGTCGGAGAACCATTTAGCGAAGGGGGCGTTGTCCCAGTCGAGCGTGCGGGTGAACGGTTTCTCCCACTGCAGCAGCTCGCGGGACTGGTTGGCCCAGAACTCTTCGGGGTCGGATGCCGCCGTGTCGTAGATCTCGGCCGTGGCCACGGCGTTGGCCGAAAACTCGCTGCTGGGAGCGAACCGGCGGGTCTCGTGCTGCAGGCTGTCGATGTTGGTGCTCATGGTGCTTTCGGCGCTCCTTTGCGTTCGAACGAGAGTGCGGTCACCCCTTTCGGGGTGAAGCTGGGAACTCGATGGAATAGAGACTAATGCCTAGCTAAATTGACTGTTGTGGATGCATCGGATTGGGGTACACTAGGCAAACCGGATGTCAATTCGGCTTAGCGGCGCAACTGTGATTCCCCCCAATCACGCGCTGCTGTGGCGGCGCCAGTTCCCCCCAACAGGCGCCGCCCCTCTTCTTTTAAC